>CAIVJV010000327.1 GCA_903906325.1 uncultured Gemmatimonadota bacterium | reverse complement strand
GCGTCCGGGCTCTCGAATCGCTGGGTCGCTCGGAGCCGACCGACCAGGTCGACCCGCACCCACTGCCCATAGAGATCCCCCGCGAGATCGAAACCATGGACCTCGATCGTGCGCTCCGGCTCCCCGAAGGTGGGCCGCCCCCCGAGGTTCATCATCCCACCGATCGCCCCGGTGCGTGTCTGGACCCGGACCGCATACACCCCGTCCGGGGGCAGCAGCTTATGGGGATCCGGGAGGGCGATGTTCAGGGTGCGGAAGCCGAGGTCGCGCCCCCGCCCTGCCCCTGGGACCACGGTCCCCGCCACCGAGTACGGGCGCCCGAGCCCGTCAGCGGCCCGGTCGAGATCGCCCCCGGCGACCGCACGGCGGATCGAGGTCGAAGAGATGGGCCGCCCGTCGCTCCCCTCCACGGCGGGGACGACCTCCACGCCGAAGCCGCGGGCGACCCCGAGCGCTTGGAGCACCGCCACATCGCCGGACCGCCCCCGCCCGAAGCCGTGATCATATCCGATCAAGAGGTGCCGGAGCCCGAGTCGCTCGCGCAGCACCCGATCGACGAAGACGTCGGCATCATAGGCCGCGAGCGTGCGCGTGAACGGGAGGACGACCACATAATCGAGCGGGCTGTCGGCGAGGCACTCGGTCTTCTCCACGCCGACCGTGAGGAGCGGCGGCGCGGCGGCGGGGTTCACCACCTGGAGCGGGTGCGGGGCGAAGGTGACGAGCACCGAGGGCAGGCCGCGCTCCCGGGCGGCGGCGGCGAGCCGCGCCAGCACGAGCCGATGCCCGCGATGCACCCCGTCGAAGGTCCCCACGGTGCAGACGGTCCCACCCGCCAAGGCAGGGAGTGGCGACAGGCGGTCAGGCCTCATGCATCACCACCCGCGGTTGCCACCGATCGGTCCGTCGCTCGGCGAGCGCGACCAATGCGCCGCTCACGGGATGCGTGAGCGCCCCCCAGGCACCGTCCACGGTCGCCGGCACATCGATCCCGCGGACGACGCGGGGGATCTCGTCCGCGGTGAGGGGTTGCACGGGATGGTTGGGGAGCGCCGCGAGCGGGGGAAGGAGCGCGGGACGTGCGTCGGGGGCACGGAGCGCCTCGAGCGTCATCGCGTGGTCCACGTGGAAGGGACCCGCCTGCGTGCGTCGCAACGCGGCGAGGTGCGCCGCGCTCCCCACCGCGCGGGCGAGATCCCGCGCGAGCGATCGGATGTACGTCCCGCCCCCGCAGGTGATGCGCACGTCGGCTTCCCCGATGGTGCCGTCGCTGGCGGGACGGAGCGCCACGACCTCCCAGCGATGCACCTGCACGGTCACGGGATCGAGGGCGACGATCTCCCCACGACGCGCCAGCGTGTAGGCCCGTTCGCCATCGACGCGCTTCGCCGAGTAGGCGGGCGGGACCTGGGCGATCGCGCCGACGAATCGGGGGAGTGCCGCGAGGAGGGCCTCGCGCGTCGGCCGCGGGGCCTCGACGGTCACGGTGCCGAGGTGGTCCTCGGTCTCGGTCTCCGCGCCGAAGCGGATGGTCGCTTCGTAGACCTTCGGCTCCCCGGCGAGATGGGGGAGGAGGCGTGTCGCGCGCCCGACGAGGAGGACGAGCAGGCCCGTCGCGAAGGGATCGAGGGTCCCGCCGTGGCCGATGCGCGACTCCTGCAATGCCCGGCGCGC
>CAIVJV010000326.1 GCA_903906325.1 uncultured Gemmatimonadota bacterium | reverse complement strand
GGGGACCTTCCGGCTCTTCCAGGTCCGCTCGGTCGATGGCGGGCGCACCTGGGGCACCCCAACGGAGATCTGGCGCGGGAGCGATCTCCACCTCTGCGAGCCCGGGGCGGTCCGCTCCCCGGATGGACGCACCCTCGCCCTCCTGCTCCGGGAGAACCGGCGCAAGGCGCCCTCGCAGATCATCACCACGACCGACGAAGGCCGCTCCTGGAGCGTGCCGCGCGACCTCCCCTGGGAGCTGACCGGCGATCGCCACACCGCACAGTACGCCGGTGATGGACGCCTCCTCATCACCTTCCGTGACATGGCCGAGGGGAGCGCGACCAAGGGGGATTGGGTCGCCTGGGTCGGACGGTGGGAGGATCTGATGCGCGGGACGGCGGGCCAGTATCGCGTGCGCATCAAGGACAACACCAACCAATGGGATAGCACCTATCCTGGCCTGGAGCGGATGCCCGACGGGAGCTTCGTCGCCGTCACCTACGGCCATTGGGAGGCCGGGCAACCACCGTACATCCTGAGCACGCGACTCCGCCTCGAGGAGCTCGACGCGCGCGCCGCCTTCGATGGGGCGCGACTCGACCGACTCTCGCGGTATCTCCAGCACCAGGTCGATTCCTCGAAGATCGGTGGCGCCGTCGCGGTGGTGCTCCGTGATGGCGAGGTGGTCTATGAACAGGCCGTCGGGTGGAACGATCGCGAGGCCAACCGCGCGATGACCCCCGACGCGATCTTCCGCATCGCCTCGCAGACAAAAGCTCTCACGAGTGCGGCGATCCTGATGCTCGTCGAGGAGGGCCGGATCGCCTTGGGTGATCCCGCCTCCAAATGGCTCCCCACCTTCGCGCGCACCACGGTCGCGACGCGAAGCGACACCGGCGTCGTGATCACCCCCGCGAAGCGGCCGATCACGGTCTTCGATCTCCTCACACACACCGCGGGGATCTCCTACGGCACCGATGCCGTGGTCGCCGAGCGCTATCGCGTGGCGGGGCTGGGCCCTGCCGCTGGCTTCGGGTGGTACACCGCCGACAAGCGCGAACCGATCTGCACCTCTATGGACCGGCTCGGGACCCTTCCGTTCGTCGCGCAGCCCGGTGAACGCTGGGTCTATGGCTACAACACCGACATCCTCGGCTGCATCGTCGAGCGGGCGAGTGGCCTCCCGCTCGATCGCTTCCTGGGCGAGCGACTCACCGAGCCGTTGGGGATGCCCGACACCCGCTTCTACGTGCCGAGCACAGCGCGTGATCGCCTCGTCGCCGTCTATCGGAACGACCCCGAGGGACGGCTCGTCCGCGCCGATACGGGGGCCCGTGGTCAGGGGCACTATGTGGATGGTCCGCGGATGAGCTTCGCCGGTGGCGCGGGGCTCACCTCCACCGCACGTGATTACGCGCGCTTCCTCGAGATGCTGCGGCGTGGCGGCGCGATCGATGGCCGTCGCTATCTCTCGCCCCGGAGCGTCGAGCTCCTGACCACCGATCAGGTCGGCACGCGCTACAGCGCAGATGGTGGCACCGGGTGGGGCTTAGGCTTCGCCACCGTGGAGCGGACCGGCGCGAATGGCTTCGCCTCGGCGGGGAGCTTCAACTGGGGCGGCGCGTATGCCTCGATCTACGCGGTCGATCCGGCGGCGCGACTGGTCATGGTGCTGATGTTGCAGCATCTCCCGGGGACGCCGGAGGCACGGGCGAAGTTCCAGACGATGGTCTACCAGGCGCTCGTGAGCGACCCCGCCCGCTAGCGCACCACCGCGTCCGCCTCGATCTCCACGAGGTACGCCTCGCCGATCAACTCGGCGCGGACCAGCGTGTTCGCGGGTCGGATCGCGCCGAACCGTTCCCCGTGCGCGCGCGCGACCGCCTCCCAGTCGTCCATGCGGCTCACGAAGATCCGCGTGCGCACCACATCGGTCAGGGCGCCACCGAGCGACTGGAGGGCGCCTTCGATCTTATCGAACACATGATGCGCCTGCGCGTAGGCGTCGCGGCCCCCCATCGCGCGATCCCCATGCGTCGCGGTGGTCCCTGAGACGAGGATCCGATCCCCCACGCGGACCGCGCGCGCGTACCCCGCGGAGCGCTCCCAGGGCGTGCCACTGAAGGCGCGCTGGGTGCCGTCCGGCGCGGTCTCCACCGCATAGGGCGCCGGGAAGCTCGCCACATGATGCGAGAGGTCACCGCTCGCGGTGAGGAAGGGCGGCTTCCGGTATTCATCCCCACAGTCGCCGGGGACCGGATCGAGCGTCGCCAGCGCCGCAGCCATCTCTGCGCGATCCTCGTCAGAGAGTTGCAACGCATCGGTCCGCGCATTGTCTTCGAGATGCGCGCGCTCCCCGAGCCGCGCGCCGATGATCACCCCACCCACGGCGGGCGCATCGAGGATGGCGCGCGTCGCGACGTTCGCGATCGAGACCCCGTGGCGATCCGCCACGGTGCGCGCGGCGCGCAGGAGCCGTTGGAGCGCCTCCCAGCCCCCGACGACGCGGATGAAGCGCCCGTACTTCATCTGCGACCAGGTCTCGAGACGCTCCCACTCGGGTTCGGGCGCCCCAAGCCACCGATCCGTCAGGAATCCCCCCGCGAGGGTCCCGAAGGCGAGGATCGCGATCCCCCGCC
>CAIVJV010000325.1 GCA_903906325.1 uncultured Gemmatimonadota bacterium | reverse complement strand
GTCGAGAGGCGGAGCTCCCCCCCGATGTCCCGCAGGAGCCGGACGAAGGCGTCGACGAGCGCGCCGGTGCCCCCCATCGCGAACCAGACCCCCCACGTCTTCTCGAGGTGGTGGATCAACGTGTAGATCGAGGTCGTCTCGAAGGGGTTCCCCCCGACGAGGAGCGGGTGGAAGGAGAAGACCTGCCGCAACCGCTCGTCCCGGATGTGTCGGTTGGTGAGGCCGGCCACCGAGCGGTCGGCACGGAGCCGGATGAGGTCGGGGAGGACCTTCACCATGTCCATCAGCGTCGTGAAGGGCTTGTCGATGAGCGACATCCCGGCGCCGAAGACCCGCTCGCTCTGCCGCAGGAAGGCGCGGTATCCCTGCACATCATCGGGATTCAGCGCCCGGATCTGCTCGATGATGGCGTCGGTGTCGCCGTTGTAGCGGAAGACCGTCCCATCCTCGAACCGGATCTGATAGAACGGGTCGATCGGGACGATCCGCACGTAATCCGCGGTCCGTTTCCCCGCGAGCGCGAAGAGGTCGTCGAAGAGCCAGGGCGCGGTGATGATCGTCGGGCCGCCGTCGAAGGTGAACCCATCCTGCTGGTACACGTAGGCCCGGCCGCCGGGCTTGTCGCGCTGCTCCACGACGGTGACCTCATGCCCCTGCGCCCGGAGGCGGATGGCCGCGGCGAGTCCGCCGAAGCCGCTACCGATCACGATGATTCGCATCTGGGGTTAACGCGCTCCGTCACCCGAAAGGTTGCCGACCATGCGAGAGGTGGGACTCGAACCCACACGCCTTGCGGCACAGGATCCTAAGTCCTGCGCGTCTACCAATTTCGCCACTCCCGCCGCCGGACCCCCGCAAGATACGGCCCGGGACCCTCCGATGAGGACCCCGGGCCGCCGCGCCATCGCTCGGACCTTACTTCCCGTCGCGGACCCGGAGGTTCACCACCGTGGTGCTCCCCGGCCCGCCACGGACCGGCCGGTAGATCAGGAAGCTCACATAGGCCCCGCCCTTGATCCCCTCGAGCGCCCGATAGACGTCGCTCGGCGCGCTGATCTTCCGCTTGGCCGGCAACACCTCGGCGATGATGTCGCCGACGAGGAGGCGTCCCTCGGCGGGGCTCCCCGCCTCGATCTCCGCCACCCGGACCCCACGGTAGGCCTCGGGGATCCGGAAGCCCTGCACGAGCTCGCCCGAGAGGGCCTCCACGCTGATCCCCAGGCGGGCGTTGCTCACGCTGGTGCCGCTGGTCGGCGCCGCCCCCGCGTCGGCGACCACCCCGTTGTCCTTCGGTGCGGCCCCCAGCCGGATCTGGAAGTTCTTCCGGCTCCCGTAGCGCATCACCTCCACCGGCACCACATCCCCGGGCTTCTTCGCACGGATCACCCGCTGCAAGGTGCTCACCCGGTCCACGGGCTTCCCGTCGGCCTTGGTGATCACGTCCCCGGGCTCGATCCCCGCCTTCATCGCCGGGGAATCCTCGCCGGAGAAGCCCCCGACCTTCACCCCCGCGATCTGCGAGAGGCCGGCGACCGCCGCATCCTCCGGCGTCACCTCGTTGATCGCCACACCGATCACCGCGCGGCGGACCTCCCCATGCTGGATGAGGTCGTCCATCACCTGCTTGGCGAGGGTGATCGGGATCGCGAAGCCATACCCCGAGTAGAACCCGGTCTGGCTCGCGATCGCGGAGTTGATCCCCACCACCTCGCCACGCGCATTCACGAGCGGTCCGCCGGAGTTGCCGGGGTTGATCGCGGCATCGGTCTGGATCATGTCGCTGATGTCGTACTGGGTCCGCTGCAGCCCGTTGAGCCCGCGCCCCTTGGCGCTGACGATCCCCGCCGTGACGGTGAAGTCGAGGCCAAGGGGGTTGCCGATCGCGAGCACCCACTCGCCCACGCGCAGCGCCGCATCATCACCGAAGCTCACCGCGGTGAAGTCCTTCCCCTCGATCTTGAGGACCGCCACGTCGGTGGTCGGGTCGCGGCCGATGATCTTGGCGTCGAAGACGCGCCGGTCCTGCATCGCGACCTTCACCTTGTCCGCGCCTTCCACCACATGGTTGTTGGTCAGGATGTACCCGTCCTTCGAGACGAGGAAACCGGACCCGCTCGACTCCTCCGTCCGCGGCTGGGACGGCGGCATCTCGAACTGCCGGAAGAACTCCTCGAATCCCGGCGGGACGCCAGGGGCCATCTGCCGCCTGGCGTTGCCGCGCGTGATCCGCTCCGCCTGCACGGAGACGACGGCCGGGGTGAGGGCCTCGGAGATGGAGACGAAGGCGTTGCTCGCGTCCGCGAGCGTCTGCACCTGCTCGGCGCGCGGGCGAGCTCCCCCCTGCGCGAAGAGGCGCTCCGTCCACTCCATGGAAGAGGCGAAGAAGATGCCGCCCACGAAGGCGAGGACGGCCAGGGAGACGAGTTTGGTCCGAGAGATCACGGTGGTCATGGTCCGTACGATGGAAGAGGTCCCCCGAAGCATACTGCCTCGGGGGACCGAGGGTTCCCGGTCTTACTTCTTGTCGTCGACGATCTCGTAGTCCGCCTCGACGACGTCCTCCTTCGGCGGGGCGGCATCGGCCGCCGCCCCCTCGGCCCCCGCCGCCGGCTGCGCGGCGTAGACCGCCTGGCCCGCCGCGGAGAAGGCCTCCGTGAGCTCGGTCAGGGCCGCGGTCACCTCGGTCATGTCCTCACCCCGGTGCGCCTTCCGCGCCCGCTCCACCGCCGCGTCGAGGCGCGACTTCACCTCGGCGGGGAGCTTGTCCGCCCAGTCCTTCGACTCCTTCTCCACCTGGAACGCCAGCGAGTCGAGGCGGTTCCGGGTCTCGATCTCCTCCCGGCGCTTCTTGTCCTCGGTCGCGTTCGCCTCCGCGTCCTTCACCATCCGATCGATCTCGGCGTCCGAGAGCCCGCTCGAGGCCTCGATCCGGATCTTCTGCTCCTTCCCGGTGGCCTTGTCCTTCGCCGTCACGTGCAGGATACCGTTCGCGTCGATGTCGAACGTGACCTCCACCTGCGGCGTCCCGCGCGGGGCCGGCGGGATCCCCGTCAGCTGGAACTTGCCGATCGTCTTGTTGTGCAGCGCCAGCTCCCGCTCGCCCTGCAGCACATGGATCTCCACGGTGGTCTGGTTGTCATCCGCGGTGGAGAAGGTCTCCGACTTCTTCGTCGGGATCGTCGTGTTCCGCGGGATGAGCACCGTCGAGACCCCGCCCAGCGTCTCGATGCCGAGCGAGAGGGGCGTCACGTCGAGGAGGAGGACGTCCTTCTGCTCGCCGGTGAGGACCGCGCCCTGGATCGCCGCGCCGACCGCCACGACCTCATCCGGGTTCACGCCCTTGTTCGGCTCCTTCTTGAAGAATTCCTTCACGATCTCCTGGATCCGCGGCATGCGCGTCGAGCCGCCGACGAGGATCACCTCGTCGATCTCGGACGGCGAGAGGCCCGCGTCCTTGAGCGCCTTCTGCATCGGCGGGATCGTGCGCTGCACGAGGTCGTCGACGAGCTGCTCGAACTTGGCGCGCGTGAGCGTGTAGTTGAGGTGCTTCGGCCCCGTCTGGTCCGCCGTGATGAAGGGGAGGTTGATGTCGGTCGAGGTCGTGCCCGAGAGCTCGATCTTCGCCTTCTCCGCCGCCTCCTTGAGGCGCTGAAGCGCCATCGGGTCCTTGGACAGGTCGATCCCCTGGTCCTTCTTGAACTCCGCGACGAGCCAGTCGATCACCTTCTGGTCGAAGTCGTCGCCACCGAGGTGCGTGTCGCCATTGGTCGACTTCACCTCGAACTGCCGCGTCCCCTCGACCTCGTACAGCTCGAGGATCGAGATGTCGTACGTACCGCCCCCCAGGTCGAAGACCGCGACCTTCTCATCCTGGGTCTTCGCCTTGTCGAGACCATAGGCGAGCGCGGCCGCCGTGGGCTCGTTCACGATGCGCAGCACCTCGAGGCCGGCGATCTTGCCGGCGTCCTTGGTGGCCTGGCGCTGCGAGTCATTGAAGTAGGCGGGCACGGTGATCACGGCCTTGGTCACGCTGTGACCGAGGTAGTCCTCCGCCGTCTGCTTCATCTTCTGCAGGATCATCGCCGAGACCTCAGGCGGGGTGTACGTCTTCCCCTGCACCTCGACGGCGGCGAGATCGTGCTGTCCCTTCACGACCTTGTACGGGACGCGCGAGGTCTCGGCCTG
>CAIVJV010000324.1 GCA_903906325.1 uncultured Gemmatimonadota bacterium | reverse complement strand
GTCCCTGGCTCGTACGATACCCAGGACCCCCCGGGTTTCACCTCCCGCCCCCCGCCGCCGGGGGGCCAAACCGGACCTGGAGGGAATTTTGGGTACCCTTCTAAATGTATTTTTGATGGTTACTACACCTCCCGCTGGCCCCCCACACCCCGTATCCTCCCCTCCATGCGGTACCGCAACCCTTCGACCAGTAGGTGAGTCGTGGCTGAGGTCCTCTACCAGATCATGGGTCGGCATCGCGCCGAGCCCCTCCCGGAACGGAAGCCCTCCTGGCTCAAGGTGAAGGCCCCGGGGGGCGAGAACTACCTCCGTCTCAAGAAGCTGATGCGGGAGCTCGACCTCCATACGGTCTGCGAGGAGGCGCACTGCCCGAATGTCGGCGAGTGCTGGGAGCATGGCACCGCGACCTTCATGATCCTGGGGGACGTTTGCACGCGGAACTGCGCCTACTGCGCGGTGTCCCATGGGCGTCCGCCGAAGTTCGATCCCGCGGAGCCGAGCCGGGTGGCCGAGGCGGCCCAGAAGATGGGTCTCCGGCATCTCGTCATCACGAGCGTCGACCGCGACGACCTCCCCGACTTCGGGGCCTGGGCCTTCGCCGAGACGATCCGCCAGGTGCACGAGGCGGTGCCCGGGTGTTCTGTGGAGGTGCTCGTCCCGGACTTCCAGGGCGACGCCGACGCGATCCGCACCGTGCTCGAGGCGCGCCCCGAGATCTACAACCACAACACCGAGACCGTCCCGCGCCTCTACAAGAAGGCGCGCCCGGGCGGCCGGTATGAGCGCGTCCTCGAGATCTTCCGCCTGAGCAAGCGCCTCGCCCCCGACATCCCCACCAAGACGGGGATCATCCTCGGGATGGGCGAGACCAATGAGGAGGTGGTGCAGACCATGCGCGAGCTGCGCGAGGTCGACGTCGACATCCTCACCCTCGGCCAGTATCTCCGGCCGTCGGACGATCACATCCGCCTCGACCGCTACGTCACCCCCGCGGAGTTCCGCATGTTCTACGACGAGGGGATGGCGATGGGGTTCAAGCACGTCGAGTCGGGCCCCCTCGTGCGGTCGTCGTACCACGCCTGGGAGCAGGTGCAGGCAGCGGGCGTAGAGAGCTGAAGGCTCAAGGCTGAAAGCTGCGGGCTGGACGCGCACGTTCCGCCTCACGCGTCCCGCCTTCAGCCCCCACCCAATCCCCCCATATGGCTTCGAAGAAACGTCCCGACCCCCGCGCCCTCCCCGGCGATCCGGTCCTGCGCCGCGCCCTCTTCCACTCGATGCTCCTGCAGCGTCGCTTCGAGGAGAAGGTCGGTGAGGCCTATGCCCTCGGGAAGATCGGTGGCTTCTGCCACCTCTACATCGGGCAGGAGGCGGTCTCGACCGGCGTCCTCTCGATGCTGCGTCCCGATGACTACGTGATCACCACCTACCGCGACCACGGCCAGGCGTTGGCCCGCGGGATGACGCCGCGAGGGATCATGGCCGAGCTCTTCGGACGGATCGACGGATGCTCCCGCGGCAAGGGGGGATCGATGCACCTCTTCGACCGCAACCTCAACTTCCTCGGCGGCCACGGCATCGTCGGTGGGCATGTGCCGGTCGCGGCGGGCGTGGGCTTCGCGATCAAGTACCGCGGCGGCGATCAGGTGATCGTCTGCTTCATGGGCGAATCGGTGGTCAACACGGGCGCCTTCCATGAGGCGCTCAACATGGCGGCGCTCTGGAAGCTCCCCTGCCTCTTCGTCATCGAGAACAACAAGTACGGGATGGGGACGGCGGTCGAGCGCGCGGCGGCGATCAAGGACCTCGATCGGCGGGCCGATGCCTACCAGGGCATGCACGGTGAGCATGTGGACGGGCAGGATGTCTTCGCGGTGCGCGAGGCCACCGAGCGCGCCCTCGAGATCTGCCGGAAGGAGTCACGCCCCGCCCTGCTCGAGATCCGGACCTACCGCTTCATGGGGCACTCGATGTCCGATGCGGTCAGTGGCACCTACCGCACCAAGGCGGAACTCGACGAGCAACTCAAGCGCGATCCCGTCTGGATGATGAAGGCGCGGATGCTCGAGGCCGGCGACCTCTCCGAGGCCGATGTCCAGGAGATGGAGCGGGAGATCAAGACGATCTGCCAGGACGCGTGGGACTTCGCCGATGCGAGCCCGGAACCCCCTGCCGAGGCGCTCTATGAGGACGTCCTCGTGGATACGGTGAGCTGACCATGGCGATCATCACGTACCGCGAAGCCCTCAATCAGGCCCTCCGCGAGGAGATGGGCCGCGACGACCGCGTCTTCCTCATGGGCGAGGAGGTCGGCGTCTACAACGGGGCCTACAAGGTCTCCAAGGGCCTCCTCGATGAGTTCGGGGAGATGCGCGTCGTCGACACCCCGATCACCGAACTCGGCTTCGCCGGCGTCGGCGTGGGCGCGGCGATGGTCGGGCTCCGCCCGGTGATCGAATTCATGACCTGGAACTTCGCGCTCCTCGCGATCGACCAGGTGGTGAACGCCGCCGCGAAGATGCTCTACATGTCGGGCGGGCAGTACCCGATGCCGATGGTCTTCCGCGGCCCCAACGGTGCGGCGCTCCAGCTCTCGGCCCAGCACTCGCAGGCCTTCGAGTCCTGGCTCGCCCATATCCCCGGGCTCAAGGTGGTGACCCCCGGCACACCCTACGATGCGAAGGGGCTCCTCAAGGCGGCGATCCGCGATGACAATCCGGTGATCGTCCTCGAGGGCGAGATGCTCTACAACACCAAGGGGGAGGTCCCGGAGACGGAGTACCTCGTCCCGATCGGGAAGGCCGACCTCAAGCGCGAGGGCGGCGACTGCTCGATCATCACGAACGGGAAGATGGTCCTCGTCGCGATGAACGCCGCCGATCAGCTCGCCAAGGACGGGATCCGAGTCGACGTCGTGGACCTGCGCACCGTCCGCCCGATGGACGTCGAGGCGATCGTCACCTCGGTGCGGAAGACCAACCGGGCGGTCGTCCTCGAGGAAGGGTGGGAGATCGCGGGGATCGGCGCGCAGGTGGTGGACTACATCCAGCGCGAGTGCTTCGACCATCTGGATGCCCCGGTGCTCCGCGTCCATCAGGAGGACGTGCCGATGCCGTACGCGAAGGGACTCGAGAAGCGCGCCAAGCCCGATCTGCAGAAGACGATCGCGGCGGTCCGGAAGGTCATGTACCTCGACTGAGAACTCACATGGCGACGAAAGTGTTCATGGAGGCGCTGAGCCCCACGATGGAGGAGGGGCGACTCGTCTCGTGGTCCAAGCAGGAAGGGGATGCGGTGAAGAGCGGCGAGGTCTTGGCGGAGGTCGAGACCGACAAGGCCGTGATGGAACTCACCGCGCGCGGGGAGGGCGTGCTCCGGAAGCAGCTCGTCGCCGCGGGGACCACGGCGGCGGTCGGCACCCTGGTGGGGATCATCGCCGAGGCGGGGGAGGACATCTCCGCGCTCCTCGGCGGCGCCGCACCGAGCGGGGCGCCGAGCGGGGCACCTAGTGCCGCTGGCGCGAGCGTACCAGCGCCGCCGGCCCCGAGCGCCCCACGCACCACGGCCGCGGCGGCACCAGCACCAGCACCGGCACCCGCGGCCGCTCCAGCGGCCGAGGCGGGCCGCCCCCTCGTCTCCCCGCTGGCCCGACGCCTCGCCGACGAGTCGGGGGTCAGCCTTGGGACGCTCCAGGGCTCCGGGCCGGGCGGGCGCATCGTGAAGCGCGACATCGAGGCCGCGATCGCGCGTGGGCCGGTCGCGAGCGCCTCGGTCACCGGTTCGGCGCCCGCGCGCGCCGCCGCACCGGTGCGCACCGGTGAGGCCTTCGAGGACATCCCCCTCACCCAGATCCGCAAGACGATCGCCAAACGGCTCAGTGAGTCGATCGGGCCGATTCCGACCTTCTATCTCACCGCGGAGTTCGATCTCACGCGGGTCGCCGAGATGCGCACCGCAGCCCTCGCCCTCGGGGATGGCTTCAAGGTCTCGTTCAACGATGTGATCCTGAAGGCGGTCGCCACCGCGCTCACGCAGCACCCCGACGTGAACGCGCACTGGCTCGGCGACCGGATCCGCCGCTTCGGCGGCGTCCACCTCGGGATGGCGGTCGCCACCGACGACGGCTTGATCGTCCCCGTGATCTTCGACGCTGACCGGAAGGGGCTCCGCGAGATCTCCGCCGAGGCGAAGAGCCTCGCGAAGAAGGCTCGGGAGCGGAAGCTCAAGCCCGAGGAGTTCACGGGGTCGAGCTTCTCCGTCTCGAACCTCGGGATGATGCAGATCGATCAGTTCACCGCGATCATCAATCCACCGGAGGTGGCGATCCTCGCCATCGGGGCGATCGAGGAGAAGGTCGTCGTCGGTCCGGATGGTGGCTTCACCGTGCAGCCCCGCCTCCGCGTCACGATGAGCTGCGACCATCGCGCGGTGGATGGCGCGGTGGGGGCGGCGTTCCTCCAGACCCTGCGTCGCTTGATCGAGAATCCGCTCCTCCTGTCCTTCTGACCCCTCCCACCTGAGACCTGTCCCCATGGCCCAGTTCGATGTGATCTATCTCGGTGGTGGTCCCGCCGGCTACGTCGGCGCCCTCCGCTCCGCCCAGCTCGGGCAGTCGGTCGCCGTCGTCGAGCGCGAAGGGCTCGGCGGCACCTGTGTCCTCTGGGGGTGCATCCCCGCCAAGGCGCTCCTCGAGGCCGCCTCCATCGCGCAGAAGGTCGCGAAGGGGAAGGAGTTCGGGGTCACCGCGGAGAAGGTGACCCTCGACTATGGCGTCGCCATGAAGCGCTCGCGCGCGGTCTCGGCGCAGAACTCCAAGGGGGTCGAGTTCCTCTTCAAGAAGAACAAGATCACCTGGCTCAAGGGGACCGGCGTCCTCGGCGCGAACAAGAGCGTGAAGGTCACCGCCGCCGATGGCACCATGGAGACGCACACCGCCACCAAGGGCGTCGTGATCGCGACGGGCTCCCGTGTGAAGGGGCTCCCGCAGATCGGACTCGAGCTCGACAAGACGCTCGTGCTCTCGTCGGATGAGGCGCTCACCCTCGACAAAGCGCCTGCGACCTTGGCCGTGATCGGCGCCGGTGCCGTGGGCTGCGAGTTCGCCGACGTGTTCAACGCCTTCGGCTCG
>CAIVJV010000323.1 GCA_903906325.1 uncultured Gemmatimonadota bacterium | reverse complement strand
TGTAGTTCAGGCTCGAGGGCTTCTCCCCGTTGACATCATCGAAGACGTAGTACGAGGCATCCACCGCGATATCGAAGATCGGGAGGATCCCGGTGCGAAGCCCGACGCCACCGCCCATCCCCGTGTAGGTCTCCCCGCCGGAGTAGGACCACGTCTGCTGCCCGCCGAAGACGGTGAATTGCGCCTGTGCGGCAGCGGGGAGGGCGAGGAGGAGGGCAACCAACAGGACGGCGCGACGCATCAAGATCTCCGGACGAGGTGGTCAAACGGGGCCTACCGTTATTGCGATGACGACTCTCCTGAGGCGCTGGCAACCCGCGAGGCCAACCAGAGCGGGATCCCCATCGCCACGACCCCGACGATCCCCGCCGGCACCATCCCCCAGCGCAGGCAGATCACGATCGGCAGGAGACCGTTCGCGGCGTAGAGTGCGAGGGGGAAGTCATGCGGGGCGACCCGGGCGGTCCAGGTGCTCGGGGGGATCAACGCGAGCGTCACCCGGGCGACCAGGGTTCCGGTGAGGATCCACCCGAGGAAGTTGACGACCGGGATGCCGAAGTAGCCGTCATGTCCGAGGAAACGTTGCCAGGTGGGCGCCTGCGAGAGGTCGGGGACCTGCCAGAGCCAGTGTTCGGTCTCGAACATCGCGGGGTCCATGACCAAGTCCCACGCCGTCATGATCAGCGCCGCGACGAACGCCCACCACCAGCGCGTCAGGCCGTCATCTCGCCCCGGCAGGAATCGACTCCCGATCCCGAGCGAGGCGACCAGCATATAGAACCAGGACGTCGGGATGTTGAAGGGGACGAGCCCGAAGAGTCGATAGCCGAGCCGGTCGGTGTAGAGGTACGGTCCGAACGGCGCGCCGGTCACGGTCCCGATCGCCTCCGCCGTGAAGGCGATCACGAAGACGAGGGCCAACGCCTGCAGGGTCCGGCGCCAGTCGGTGACATGGGCCAGGAAGGCGATCCCGGCTACGGCGCCGATGGTGACGGTGAGCTGCCCACCGAAGCGGTAGCTCACGTCCATGATCGCCTGGTTCACCGGCCGCTGGAAGAAGGCCGGCACCGGCGGGACGAGGAAGGTGGCGAAGGCGATCCCAGAGAACGCCTGCAAGGCGACGTGCGCGCGAAGCGCCTGCCGAGCGAGCTGCATCACCGGAGGGCTAGTGTGCGGCGGAGATCAGACCGGCGTAGACGGGATAGCGGGTCCGATGGACCTTGCTGCGCGTGAATCCGGCCTGTCGCAACAGTGACTGGAGCTCCTCGGCGCGGCGCGCACGACCGCGTCCCATCGCGCGGAGATAGAGCCCGAAGTACACATCGCCGACCGTCTCGGCGCCGCGGACACCGGAGAACGGCTCCACGATCAGGAGCACGCCTCCGGGCGCGAGGGCCTGCTTCACCTTCTGCAACAACCTGAGGACCGACGCATCGTCGTGGTCGAGCAGGATGCGCACCAAGGTGATCACGTCGGCACCGACTGGGAGAGGGTCCTGATGAAAGTTCCCCCCGGACAATTCCACCCGCCCTACAAGCCCCAGCCGGGCCAGACGTGTCTTCGCTCCCTCGATGACCGCAGGGAGGTCGAACAACTGCAACCGCAGATCGTGGTAGCGCCACGCGACCTCGGCGAGGAAGGCCCCCTCCCCGCCACCGACATCGAGCAGCACCTTCCGTCCCTTCAGCGAGTACCGATCGAGGATGTCCTCCGCCAACGGCAACACCGTCTCCGCCATGAGACTGCTGTAGTCGGCGACATCCCCGCGACCGAACTTCTCCGGATGCGCCACGCTGGTGTACGGGAAGTGACTGACCACCTCCCCCTGCCCACCCCGCGTGTCGCGGAAGAACTCGATCGGGTCCACCAGATCCTTGTAGAGCAGCGCGTTGTGCTTGATCATCCGCGTGAGCCCCGTGTTCCCGATCAATGGGGCGCCCATCGGACCACACCCGAACCGTCCACCCGACCGTCCCTGCACCAACTTGAGCGCCATCGCAGCCCGTAAGAGCCGCTCCAGCTCGTCCTGCGGGATCCCGACATGCGCCGCGATCTCGGCGCGGGTCCGCGGACGGACCGCGAGGAAATCGAAGAGCCCCACCCGCACACACGCCGTCAGGGTCTGCGTGTAGACGAACCCCGCCGCCAGATCGAAGACCGCCCGCGAGCGCCGGAGTGCCACCGGACGCATCAGCGGGAACGACGCCGCGAACCGCTGGAACTTCGGACTCGACTGGATCGCGTCCCGCCAGGCCAGCAGCCGGTCCCGCCATGTCATCGGCACCGATTCAACCGGCACCGAAACCCCCGAGACTGCCGACTCCGTCATGCACACGGTCCCGCTGAGAGTCCCCTGCCATTTCCCCCTCGGAACGCCGAACGATCAGAGAGGTCCCTGCTGCGACGATAAGACCGAAAGTCCAAACTGTCAATAGACAGCTACAAAATAGGTTGTCAGCATATTGCGACACTCTCTGGAAATCCCTACTATATAGAACACCATCCCCCCCGGAGCTCCCTCTGGTGCGTATCCCCTTCCCCTTCTCGGCGATCGTCGGGCAGGACGAGATGAAGCGGGCCATCCTCCTCACCGCGGTCGACCCGACCATCGGCGGGGTGCTGATCCTCGGCCATCGCGGGACCGCCAAGTCCACCGCGGTCCGCGCCCTCCCCGCCCTCCTCCCCCCCATGAGCGTGGTCGACGGCTGCCGCTACGGCTGCGACCCCAAGGCGCCGACCCCCCGCCTCTGCGCCGATTGCCAGGCGCGGGTGGGCGCCGACCAGAAGCTCCGAGCCCACAAGGCACCGGTCCCCGTGGTCGACCTCCCGCTGGGGGCGACCGAGGATCGTGTGGTCGGCGCGCTCGATCTCGAGCGCGCCCTCACGCGCGGCGAGAAGGCCTACGAACCCGGGCTCCTCGCCCGCGCGAATCGCGGCTACCTCTATGTCGACGAGATCAACCTCCTCGAGGATCATCTCGTCGATCTCTTGCTCGACGTCGCCGCGACCGGGGAGAATGTCGTCGAGCGCGAGGGGATCAGCGTCCGGCATCCCGCGCGCTTCGTCCTCGTCGGGAGCGGGAATCCGGAAGAGGGCGACCTGCGTCCCCAGCTCCTCGATCGCTTCGGCCTCTCCGTGGAGGTCACGACGACGACCGATCTCGATCAGCGCGTCGAGGTGATCAAACGGCGCGACGCCTACGATCGGGACCCCGAGGGGTTCGCCACGCAGTGGGCGGAGGCGGATGCCGAGGCGCGCCGCCAGGTGGAACGGGCACGCAAGAAGGTCGACACGCTCCCGGTCCCTGACGCGGTGCTACGGACCGCGGCACAGCTCTGCGCCGCGGTCGGCACCGACGGCGTGCGCGGCGAACTCGCCCTCCTCCGCGGCGCCCGCGCGCTCGCCGCCTACGACGGCGCACGCCAGGTGACGACCGAGCATCTCCGCGTCATCGCACCGAGCGCGCTCCGCCATCGACTCCGACGGAATGTGCTCGACGACGTCGGGAGCACCGTGCGCGTCACGCGCGCCGTGACCGATCTCCTCGGCGGCTGAGTCCGATGGCGGAGACCGTGGCGTCGTCCCTCGACGCACGGACCCAGGCGGAGCTCGCGGCGGCCGTACTCGCGATCGATCCGGTAGGGTTCGGTGGGGCGGTCGTGCGCGCGCCTCGTGCGGATCTCGCCGAAGCCTGGCTCGCGCGCATCCGGTCGCTGCTCGCCGAGGGCACACCGGTCGCGCGGCTCCCCATCAGCATCCCCGACGATCGGCTCCTCGGTGGGCTCGATCTCGCCATGACCCTCGCCACCGGGCGACCCGTGGCCGAGCGTGGACTCCTCGCACGGACCGATGGAGGGCTCGTGATCCTCCCGTGCGCGGAACGTGCGAGCGATGGATTGATCGCTCGCCTCACGAGCGTGCTCGACACCCAGGTGACGGCCCCGCGGGGTCCTTTCGCCGGCGAGCCGCAACCCGCGCGCATCGCAGTGATCGCGCTCGATGAGGGCGATGGCATCGAGGAGCGTTCCGCACCGGCGTTGACCGATCGCCTCGCCTTCCATCTCATCCTGGGGTCGGCGCACGGTGATGCATCCCCCTCGCTCTTCTCCGCGGCAGATGTCGCGGCCGCGCGCTCGCGACTTCCGAAGGTCGCAATCGCCTCGGCGCACATCGCGACCCTCGTCACCGTGGCCATCGCCTTCGGTATCGACTCCCTCCGCGCGGTGGCCTTCGCCGTGCGGGTGGCTCGTGGGATCGCCGCGCTCGATGGTCGGACACAGGTGACGGACGACGATTGTCAGGGGGCGGCGGCGCTCGTCCTCGGGCCACGGGCGACCCGCATCCCGGCGACCGCGGAGTCGGCCGCCGATGCATCAGCGCCCCCGCCGCCCGCCGCAGACGAGCCGCGAGACGACAACGCGCGCGACGAGATGCCTTCACCGGAGGAGATGCGGGCGCTCGAGGATCTGATGATCCAGGCGATGCGGACGACACTCCCGATCGGCCTCACCATCGACGCGCCCACACCGACCCCCCGTCAGGGTGGATCCGCGGGTCGCTCCGGCGAGGACCGCTCCGGTGGGCTCCGCGGTCGGCAGGTCGGCACGCGCCGCGGCGACCCGCGCGGCGGCGGTCGGCTCGACCTGCTCGAGACGCTCCGCGCGGCGGCGCCATGGCAACGCCTTCGTCCACCCATCGCTGGTCAGGAGGGGCGGGTCTCGGTCCGCGTGCGACCCGATGACTTCCGGATCCGGCGTCTGATCGAGCCCGCGGGGACGACGGCGATCTTCGTCGTCGATGCCTCGGGATCCGCGGCCTTGCATCGCATGGCGGAAGCCAAGGGGGCGGTCGAGCTCCTCCTCGCTGAGGCCTACTCGCGACGCGATGCGGTCGGATTGATCGCGTTCCGCGGCACGGCGGCGGAGGTCCTCCTGCCACCGACCCGTGCGATCGCGGCGGCCAAGCGTGCGCTGGCGGCGCTCCCCGGTGGCGGCGGGACACCACTGGCCAGCGCGATCGACCGTGCCCGCGAGCTGGTCGTCCAGGCCCGCCGCACCGGCAACGACACGATCGTGGTCTTCCTCACGGACGCACGCGCCAACATCGCGCGCGATGGTGCGCCTGGCCGTCCGCAGGCCGAGGCCGATGCCGAGGCATCCGCGTCGGCGCTGCGTGCGCTCGGCGGCACCACCGTGTTGATCGATACCTCCCCGCGGGCCTCGGAGACCGCCCAGCGGATGGCCACCGCCTTGGGCGCGCGCTACGTCGCGCTCCCTCGGACCGATGCACAGGGGATCCACGCGGCCGTCTCGGCGGCGATGCCGCGAGGCCCCGCGTGAGAGGCGCCGGGCTCGTCATCGTCTTCTGGTGGGTCGCCACCGGACTGATCATCGCCATGCAGGCGAACCCCATCACGCGCCTCGCCGGGCTCCTGCTCAGCACGGCGCTGGCCGTCGTCGGGGTGATGGAGATGCGTGCCGTCCGCGACGATCGGTCCGCGCAGGGCATCCGCCGGGGATTCCTCGGCGGTGCGATGCTCTGGGCCTGGGTCTCGGCCTCGTTCTACGGGGGATACCTCACCGGGATCCATCCGGCGGGCCCCGTGGCGGCTGCCCCCTCATGGGCCGCCGTGCCCCCGGCCATCGCCGCCACGCTGGTCAGCGATGCGGCCGCACTGCTGTTGATCCTCGCGGGCGGCGTCATGGACCGGGACGCCACCAATCGCACCGGGCTCTGGGCGCTCACCCTCTTCTGGGGGGTACAACAGGTCGCCAAGCTCAACGTCTTCTTCGGGGTCGAGAACCCCGCCGCGAACTTCCTCCCACCACACCTCGCCTATCTGCACCAGTTCTTCGGTCCGCCGGTCAACTCCCCCTTCCTGGCGGGGAGCATCGTCGTGACGATGGCGCTGACGGCCTGGGTGATGCGCATCGCACGGCGCGCCCCATCCGAGGGTGATCGCCAGGCAGCGGCGATCTATGCGACGATCCTTGGCCTGGCGGTGCTCGAGTTGATCGTGCTGGGCATCCCGCTCGAACAGACCCCCTGGGATTCCTTCCTCAAGGCGCGCGGCGCCTGAGCGCTACGGAAAGACCTGCTTCGCCGGATCGAGGAGGGCGACGAAGCTCTTGACCTGCGTCGGGCCGAATGAGCTGATCGCGATCCGTTCGCCTGTGAGCGGGTCCTCGAGGCTCAAGCGACCATCGCCCCAGGCGGTGAGCACGAAGGGAGCGGCCGGGGAGTGCCCGCCCTGGCGGCGCGTCTGCGCGAGCGCGCGCAACGCCCCACGGATGAAGCCATTGGTCCCACTTGGCAAGGCGAGGGCGAGCGACCCGTCACGGGCATCGTTGATGATGATCCCACCATCGGGCGCATCGTGGAAGGTCAGCGACCGTTGCGCGACCGGGTCGACATAGATATCCGCCGACTTGCCGATCCCGAACTGGGAGGCGGCGATCGCCAACGCGAAGGTCAACGCCACCACGACCAGCGCCGCACGGACGAGGGGTTTGGGCGGCGAGATCTGCGGCATCGCGGAGGCCGCGCCCGGCTCCGGCTCGAAGTGATACTGGACGCTCATGGGCGGCTCAGCTGGGCAGGGCCGCCGCGCGGAGCACCTCGCCGACCTTCGTGGGGTCGGTGAGGCCGCGGAGGAGCGGCTGCGGATTGGTGAAGCTCAGGGGACGGACATGGGGGAAGAGCACGATCCAGGCGAGTCGCTCCTTCGGATCGAGCTGGAGGGCGATCTGGCCGGTCCCATCACCGAACCGCTTCACCTGGGCCCCCATGACGTACCGAAGCGGGATGTTCACGGTCAGCGGGAAGATCACCCCGAGCCGCATCACGAGTCGACGATCGGTGATGGCGTACGTGGTGCTCCGAGCGATCCATCGACCCAACCAGAGGAACCCACCAAGCACCGCTCCGACGAGGAGGAGCTGGACCACGACCGGTGACCAGAACGCCATCGTGTCGACCGCCGCACGGTTCGACAGCATCCACCAGGCGACCATCGCGGCGAAGTAGGCCGCGAGGGGACGGACGAGGAGGAGGTGGCGGGCGATGGCCTGTGGAGCGGGCGCCCCCTCCCACAACACGCGTTCTCCCGGGGGGAGAGCCTCTGCCACACCCTGGACCCGCGAGCGGGTATGGGGCGCCGAGACACTGAGAAGCGACGTGGTCATGCTCAGATCCAAGGCTCGGCGCGATCCGGGGTGGCGTAGAGATGGCCACCGGCGTAGTACGCCATGATCTTGTCCTCCTCCAGAAGCGTGATGCGATCGTCGCGCTTCGTGGTCGGGACGTCGGCGAACTGCGCCGCGGTGATCGCCTTCACGATCACATGATCATTGCCCCAGAGGCCGAAGTGCGGCCACTGGACCAGCGACGCCGGGAGGAGGCGCTTGGCCCCACCCGAGGCGAGCGCGACCTCGTAATAGCGGATCTGGGGCTCGGACCGATCGACCCAGAGGTCGACGATCGTCCCGGCAATCACGCCGTCACAGGCCTTCACCGGGAGCCCACGGGGATCCGGATCGCCGGCGGCGATGGAGAACGCCGGGGCGACGCGCATCGGGATGATCTTCGCCTCCCCGTGCGCCGTGAGGTCCGGGACATCGGCCCGATCGGCGTACGACGCCGGTCCGACCGCGTCCTTCATCGGGTTCCCCGTGGGGATGAGGGGCGAGCCGTTGTACCCATCGGCTGGCACCGCTTTGATCTCAGCCATCAGTGCGACCCTCCGTCAGTGTGCGAGGTGACATGGATGTACTCTTTCTTCGGCGGGACCGGCGGCCATCCCTCGCGCGGGCCCTGAGGCGAATCGAGGGGATATCCCTCACGCCGATCCTCCCGACGGAGGTAGATGACGAGCCCGATGAAGAAGGCCCAGAAGACATACAGCGCGATCTGTGCACCATCGATGTACTCCATGCTTCCCCCCTGCGAACGTGAATGAGCCTAGGCCGGCAGATCGGCGAGACCGAACTCCCCATCGGGGGCGCGCCGTATCGCCCCCGAGCGGACCAACCGCACCAGCGGCCCCAAGGCCACCAGTGTCGCGAACAACAAGACCGTCTCCGTCAGATAGACCATCCCGTACGGCATGCTGGGATCATCTAGGAGACCCACGAACCCACCGGCCGCGCGATACGCACCGAGCGCATCGCGCATCAGGCCGGCCACCGCCATCGAGAGTCCCTCGCAGGTGGCGAAGACCGCCCCCCAAGCACCGAGCGCGATGCCATGTTGCGTGGCGTCCCGGAGCCCCATCGCCGCACTGAGCGTCCCGACCGCGAAGAGCCCTTCCCCCATCCCCATGAGGAAGGTGCCGACGGCGAAGAGGTGGGAGGACTGCAGCGGCGAGGCGAAGAGCACGGCGACGAAGCTCACCACGCCGATCCCCGCGCCGATCGCGGCGACCCGCACCGGATCGCTCCCCCGTTCCATCAGCCGCGCCGCCATCAGGAAGGCGAGGAGCGCCCCCGCGGCGGCGATCCCGGTCAGGCCGGTCGTCCTGGCGACGCTCCAGCCGAGGATCTCACCGCCGTAGGGTTCGAGGAGCACATCCTGCATGTTGAAGGCGAAGAACCCGAGCCCGGTCGCGACGAGGAGCCGGACGGCATGCCCCCCGGCGACGAAGGTGCGCCATGCCTCGCGGAAGCGAGGGCGACGCTCGGTGGTCGTCCCCCAGGCGAGGACGGCCGGACCGCGCGGCTCCTGCTTCCAGAGGGCGATGAAGTTGCAGACGATGGTGAAGACCGCGGCGCCCTGGATCACCTGGATGAGCCGCAGCGGGGTGAACGCCCGCAGCATCCCACCGAGCAGGATCGCACTGACCAGCGCCCCGATGAGCATCATCACGTACATCAGGGCGACCACCCGTGGCCGTTTCCCCTCATCGGCGAGATCGCCCGCGAGCGCCAACCCACTGGTCTGCACCGTGTGCGCCCCGGCCCCGACCAGCAGGAACGCCGTCGCCGCCCCGACGTACGGGAGCCATACCGGTCCGGAAGATTGTTCACCAGAGAGTAACAGGAGCGCGAACGGCATGATCGCGAGCCCACCGAACTGCATGAACGATCCCACGTAGATGAACGGCACCCGCCGCCACCCCCAATAGCTCCGATGCGTGTCCGACCGGAACCCGATCAACGCCCGGAACGGGGCCACCAGCAGGGGAATCGCGATCATCAGCGCCACGACGAACGACGGGACCCCGAGTTCCACGATCATGACGCGGTTGAGTGTCCCGTAGAACATCGTCGTCGCCATCCCCACGGTCAGCTGGAAGAGGCTGAGCCGGAGGAAGCGCGAGAACGGCACCTCCGCCGTCGCGATATCCGCGAACGGCAACCAGCGCGCATCGATGCGAGCGAGCATCTGGGCGACGGCGGAGGACCGGGACGCACTCATGCGATCACCAGACCGGCTCGAGGCGGCAGTTCGCGGGCAGCACATCATGCTTCGCCGGCAGGAGCATGAGCCGCAGGAAGGTCACGCCGTTATCGAGCTTGGCGAGTATCCCTGACAGGGTCCCCCCCACCCCACCTCGCGCATCGGCACGCGCCAACCGCTCCATGTTCTGATGCATCCGCTCGAGCAGCGCCCAGAACGTCGGGTTCTCGACATCGATCGTGACCGGGAAGACCTGCTTGCTGATCTGATTGGTCAGCGTGATGACCTTGCGATCGAAGTCATCGACGTCGAAGCCCAACGCATGGAAGAAGGTCGTCCGTGCATGATCCCGCACGTACATCGTGGCGAAGACCGCGAGCAGGAAGAAGCGGATCCAGACCTTGTTGAATCCCTCCAAGGTGTGCGGATTGGCCCGCATCAAGACGGCGAACGCCTCCCCGTGCCGGAACTCGTCGTTACACCACTCCTGGAACCACTTGAAGATCGGGTGGAACCGGAACTCCGGGTGCTTCTCCAGCTGCCGGAAGATCGTGATGTAGCGCGCGTATCCGATCTTCTCAGAGAGATAGGTCGCGTAGTAGATGTACTTCGGCTTGAAGAAGGTGTACTTCTTGGCCCTCGTCAGGAACGAGAGGTCGACCGCCACGTTGAAATCCGCCAACGTGTGGTTGATGAACCCGGCATGCCGCCCCTCATCTCGGCTCATGAAGCCGAAGAGGTCCCGGATATGCTGGCTCTTGACGCGCTTCTTGATCTCCGCATACAGGATGCACCCCGAGAACTCCGCCGTCACCGAGCTCACGAGGAACTCCACGAATGCCTTGCGGAGCTCGGGATCCCAGCCGGTCCAATCGAAGTCCGAGAACTCCGGGGTCCGCTTGAAATGGTGCTTGTTCGGGTCGCTCCGGAACTCCGCCACCAGCGCGTCCCACTGGTCCTGCAACCGGGAGACGTCGAGCCGGTCCATCTCGGCGAAGTCGGTGGTATAGAAGCGCGGATTGAGCACCGCATCTTCCGTGGCGGCCTTGGTGCTCTCATTGACGTCGGTCATCGGGGGGGTCATGGTCGCGTCATACATGGCTCAGCCCTCGAATCCGACTTCATACAGCTCGGTGATCCCGCTCGTCCCGAGGACGCGGGTCAGGATGCGGCGCGGCAGACTCGCCTGATGCACGGTCGCACGAGCCTGCATCGTCCGCTTCTCCCCGAGGGGGATGTGGGACGGCGCGCCATGCACGAGGACCTCATCCCCCTCGTTCACGTCGATCCCATCGAGGACCACGTGCGCATGGAACTCCTGCGGGGTCGATTCCAAATCGATCAGGCAGGGCACCTCGCGCGTCCGGCGATAGGCCCACCACACGATGACGCCGACCGTGACGGCGCCTCCGATCATCCAGCTGTTCACAACGACCTCCGGGGGGTGAGGGTCAGACGCATTCCTTGCGAGGTGTAGAAGCCACTCGAGACGACCTGCGTCTCGGCGACCTTCCATCCCTGGAATGCGGGCATGCGACCGATCGCCGCACGCACCGCGTGCTCGGCGACCGGGACGATCCGTGGGGCACGATCCCCACGGGGAAAGAGCTTGCCGACGGTATGCATCACCGTCAGCAACGGGGTCTTGGGCGCGAAGGTCCAGACGATGGAATGCTCGACTCGGTGCGCCAGCGTCCCCAGCGCCGCCAAGGCGTCGTCCCGTTCGTAATGGATCAGCGAATCCATGGCGATGACGTGGTCGAACCGGCCGAAGGCAGGGTCGAGCATGTCCCCGCTCCGGAAGTCGATACGCCCACGGATGGAGGATTCCGCCGCCCGCTGCTTGGCCACCTGGACCAAGGTCGGGGAGAGGTCGACCGCCACGACCTCGGCGCCCCGACGCGCCAATTCGATCGCCGCGGCACCGGTCCCGCACCCGGCATCGAGGACGCGGGTCCCCGAGAGATTGGTCGGCAGCCAATCGACCAGCAGGTGCCGCATACGATCCCGACCCGCGCGCACGGTCGCCCGCACGCCACTCACCTGCCGGTCGGAGGTAAGGATCTCCCATGCCCCCGCGGCCCGACGGTCGAAATAGTCGTGCAGCCACGCGCGGGTCCGCGCGTAGCCTCGCGAGTCGCTCGGCAGGAGGGCACCCATCTCAGTCGTACCCGAGCAGGTCGAAGATCTCACGATCCTTGAGCGGCCGGCCGGCCTGGGCCGGGACGCCCGCAGCGAGCATCCCCGCGATGCGGAGGTATTCATCCTGGACCGCCTTCACCTCGGGCGAGTCCTCCATCTCGAAGATGGTGCACTTCTTGAGCCGGCTCCGACGGATGGCGTCGAGGTCGGGGAATCGCCCGGTGAGGGCCATCCCCGTCTCGCCATTGAAGCGGTCGATCTGGTCGGTCGCGGCGGAGCGATTGGCGATCACCCCACCGAGCCGCACCGCATAGTTCTTGGACTTGGCCAGGATCGCCGCCATGATCCGATTCATCGCGAAGATCGAATCGAAGTCATTGGCGGTGACGATCAACGCACGCTGCGCATGCTGGAGGGGCGCGGCGAATCCGCCGCAGACCACATCGCCCAACACGTCGAAGATCACCACATCGGTATCCTCGAGGAGATGGTGCTCCTTGAGGAGCTTCACCGTCTGACCGACCACGTAGCCGCCGCAGCCGGTGCCGGCCGGTGGCCCCCCCGCCTCGACGCACTGGACCCCGTTGAAGCCGGTATAGACGAAGTCCTCGACGCGGAGTTCCTCGGAGTGGAAGTCCACCGACTCGAGGACGTCGATCACCGTCGGGACCATCCGCTTCGTGAGCGTGAAGGTCGAGTCGTGCTTGGGATCGCAGCCGATCTGGAGGACGCGCTTCCCCAACTTGGAGAAGGCGGCACTCAGATTGGAGGAGGTCGTCGACTTCCCGATCCCACCCTTGCCGTAGACGGCGAAGACCTGGGCCCCGGTGATCTTCTCATCCGGGTCCAGATGGACCTGCACACTCCCCTCCCCATCGGCCCGAGTGGGCAGTACCGGCAACGTCATCGTCATAGGTCGTCCATCCCTCGCTTCCGTCTCGTACCGGATCGTCCGTGCTGCGTGCGCCGAATGCTCACGCGACCGCGCGGACCCCCTCGAGCCGGTCCTCCAGTTCCTCCGAGGCCTCGCGCAGCGCGGCGAGCATCTCGTCGCTCGGCTGCCAATAGCCTCGGTCGTGCGCCTCCATCAGCCGCTGGGTCATCCCCGCGGCGGCATTGGGATTGGCCTGTGCCAACCGTTCCCGCATCGCCGGGTCCAACACGAAGGTCTCGGTGATCTCCGTATACACCCAGGGCGGGACCGTCCCCGCCGTGGCCGACCATCCGAGCGTCGTCGCCACATGGCCCGCGATGTTCCGTGCGCCCTCGTAGCCCTGGGCCAATTGGGCGTCGTACCACTTGGGGTTCAGCATCCGGGTCCGCGTCTCGAGCGCCACCTGCTCGCCGAGGGTGCGGACCTTCCCCTCCCCGCGGCCTGTGTGATCGCCGAGATAGACGGGGACCGCCTCGCCCTTGGCCTTGGTGATCACCCGGTTCATCCCGCCGAGCGATTCCACGTACTGATCGATGTCAGTCGCCCCGAGCTCCACGGAGTCGAGGTTCTGGAAGGCGAGTGCCGCGCCGCCGAGGGCGCGCTGCATGAGCGCCGGCATCGCGCGGACCCCAGGGGTCGCGCCATAGGCATAGCACTTGCGCTGGACGAACTGATCGGCGAGCTCCTCCTCGTCGTTCCACTGACCGGTCTCGACGAGGAGGTTCACGTTGGAGCCGTACGCGCCGTCCGCATTGCTGAAGACCCGCAGCGCGGCCGATTCCAGTTCACACCCCAACGCCTCCATATGCGCGAGGGTGTGCTTACGAATGAAGTTTTGCTCGATCGGCTCGTCGGCCTGCGCCGCGAGGAGCGCCGCCTCCGCCAGGAGCTTCACCTGGAGCGGAAGGAGGTCACGGAAGATCCCGGAGAGCGTGCAGACCACATCGATGCGCGGCCGACCGAGCTGCTCGAGCGTGAGGAGCCGAGCCCCGACGAGACGCCCGACGGCGTCGAACCGTGGGAC
>CAIVJV010000322.1 GCA_903906325.1 uncultured Gemmatimonadota bacterium | reverse complement strand
CCGAGAGATCCACCGCGTGGAGCCGCGTCACCCCGCGCTCATCGACATACCCCGCGCCATCCAGACGGAAGACCGCATGATCATCAGTCGTGCGCGGCGCCTTGGTCTTCGGAGTCGCCCGGCGCGTCGCTGACTCGGCGGTCGCCATCATCCCGTCGCCGGCTGGCACGCTGGCCCCGGTGAGCGCCTCGATCACATGCGCCTCGGTGAGCGCGCCGCGCGCGGCACTGAGCACCGTGCGCCCCTGTCGCAGCACGGTGACGTCATCGGCGACCGCGAACGCCTCGCGCACCTTGTGCGTGATGAGGATGACCGTCCCTCCCGAGTCGGCGAAGGTGCGGATCCAGCGGAGGAGCTCCGTCGCCTGGTCTGGGGTCAGCACCGCGGTCGGTTCGTCGAGGATCAGGATCCGCGCCTCACGGACCAACGCCTTCACGATCTCCACGCGCTGTTGGGCACTCACCGCGAGGTCCCGCACCCGGGCCGTCGGGTCCACCGGGAGCCCCGCGCGCTTGGCGACCTCGGCGATCCGCGCGCCGAAGCGCGCGCCATCGAACGCCCCCGCGCCCCCGAGCGCGACGTTCTCCGTCACCGTCATCGCGGGGATCAACATGAAGTGTTGATGCACCATCCCGATCCCGCGCGCGATCGCGTCCGCGCTCGACCGGAAGGTCACCGGCTGCCCATCGAGGCGGATCACCCCGGCCTCGGGGGTGAGCCACCCGAAGGCGGCGCGCATCAACGTCGTCTTCCCGGCTCCGTTCTCGCCGAGGATCGCGTGCACCGTCCCACGTCGGATGCGGCAGTGCGCCCCGTCGAGCGCGACCACCGACCCGAATCGGACGAGGATCCCCTCGAGGGCGAGCGCGTCCTGCTCGCCGTGGTCCGTCGCGCCGCCGGTCGGCTCGGTCACGTCCGTCCCCGATCGCAGGTCACAAGCCGGTCGGCGCGTCGATGAAGGTCCAAGGGAGTCCGAACTGCTCCTGGAGGTGCGCGGCGACCGCACGCACCCCGAGCGTCTCGGTGGCGTAGTGGCCGGCGTAGATGAGGACGAGCCCGCGCTCCGCCGCCTCCACCGCGCTCCAGTGCGGCCCTTCGCCGACGATCAGCGTGTCGATCCCCGTGGCGTATGCCTCCTGAAGGGTTGAGACCTGCGCGCCGGCGCCAGAGCAGATCGCCCACCGTCGGGTGCGGTGCCCCTCGGGGATTGCGGAGACCACGGTATGGTGGCCCCATCTCGTCGCCCATACCCGCACGCGCTCGGCGAGCATCGTCGTGTCGAGGTCGGCGGTGCCCTGCACCCCGCAATGGATCTGTTGATAGGCGGCGAACCCCCCGCTCACCGCGAGCCCGAGCTCCCCGGCGAGCAGCCGCGAGTTGCCGTAGGTGGCGTGGGCATCGAGGGGGAGATGCGAGGAGTACACGGCGACATCGGCATCGAGGAGCGCACGGATCCGCGCGTACTGCATCCCCACCAACGGCTGGAGTCCAGTCCAATAGAGGCCATGG
>CAIVJV010000321.1 GCA_903906325.1 uncultured Gemmatimonadota bacterium | reverse complement strand
GTGACGGACACGCTGCGGCTCCTCCGCATCGGCCTCCAACTCCGCGCTGTCGGTTCGGCGGAGGTGACCGTCACCGGGAGCACCGGGGGAACGGCCGCGCCCACGCTCCGGTATCGCGCATCGGCGGATACCGCCGTGAAGGCACTGACGGCGCGTCCGTACTCCAAGACGCCCATCGTCCCGGCTGGTCTCGCGGGGGAATTCCAGGACTACCTCATCGTGGTCCGTGCCCCCGATCCCACCGCGGTGGGGCGGTTCGTGGTCGGCGGGATCCCGGGCCACCGGAGCTACCTGCGGTTCGACCTCCCACGGTGGATGACGGACTCGGTGGCGGTCCTCACCGCCAAGCTCGAGCTCACGCAGGAGCCGATCCGAGGGATGGATCCCACCCGCTCGTTCGTGGTGCGCGCCCATGTCGGACTGGGGGCGTGGGAGTTGGGCGACCTCAATCGGGCGGCGCGCCTCCTCGCACCGCTCGGGACCTTCATCACCGACTCGCTCGTCCTCGCGCCAGGCGATTCCGGCATCAAGCGCCTTGAGATGAATGGGGTGATCCGGCAGTGGCGCACGATCGACGGCCGCCGCGCGGTCCCGAGCGTGGTGATCCTCCGCCCGGATACGGAAGGGATCACGGGGCTGGCCGCCCGGTTCCACGGCCCCGAGGCCGCGCCGGCGCTGCGCCCACGGCTCCGCGTCAGCTACATCCCCGCCGTCCGGTACGGTCAGCCATGATGCGTTCACCCATCCGCTCCCTCGTCCTGCTCGCCGTCCTCGCGCACGCTGCGGAGGCGCAGGGCAGTGTGGCGACGCAGGGCTACGGCTACCCCACGGGACAGTTGAGCGCCGCCGCCAACGGTGGGGGAGGGGCGGCGGCGGAGATCGACGCCGCGAGTGCCCTGAATCCCGCGGCGCTCGCCGCCGGGGCGCGATACAGCGTCTATATGCAGTTCGAGCCGGAGTTCCGCGCCACGCGGCTGGGTGGGGCGGAAGAGCGGGTCCGCGTGATGCGCTTCCCAGGGTTCTCCGCCTCGGGCGGCTGGGGGAAATTCGCCGCGGGTGTCTCCTTCACGACCCTGCTCGACCGGACCTGGCTCAACCAGTATGCCGACACCCAGGCGGTCGGTGGGATCGCCACCCCGTCGAGCGTCATCGCGAGTAGCGATGGCGGGATCACCGATGTGCGCTTCGCCCTGGCCTATGCGGTGCGGCCCCGCCTCCAGGTCGGGCTCGCCCTCCACGCGCTCTCCGGGCAGAACCGGATCGATTTCGGTCGGACCTTCAGCGATAGCTCGGGCCTGGGTTCGGCCGAGCAGTCATCGACGCTCAACTTCGGTGGCCGCGGGCTCTCCCTCGGGGTGATCGGCATGCCGATCGCGGACCTCGTGATCGGGGCATCGCTCCGGACGAGTGGCCCGCTCTCGGTGCGGCAGGACGGCGATCCACTGGCCTCCGCCCAGCTCCCGAGTCGCATGGGGATCGGGGCGTCTTGGATCGGGATCCCGAACACCACGCTCTCGGTGCGGGTCGATCAGACGCGCTGGACGCGTATGGCAGAGCTCGGATCGGCCCGCATGTCGACCTTCGATGCGATCGATCTGGGCGCCGGGCTCGAGGTGGTCGGGCCGCGGATCGCGGGGGGGCTGACGGCGCTGCGGGTCGGCGTCCGCGAGCGCGGGCTCCCCTTCGGGGTCGAGGGGGAGGCGGTGCGTGAGCGGACCACTTCCGGCGGGCTCAGTGTCCCGCTCGGCCGGAGCCGAGGGCAGATCGACCTCGGGCTCCAACGCGCCACCCGGACCTCGTCGTCGGCGGCGACCGAGCAGGCCTGGCTCCTCTCCCTCGGGTTCGGCATCCGACCCTAGGTCGTCCCGATGACCACCGCAGGGGCTGAGGCCGGTGCGCTCGTCCTGGTCGCCGATGACGTGGAGGCGAACGTCGAGCTCCTGCGCGATCAACTCACCGCCCTCGGCTATCGCGTCATCGCCGCGGGGGATGGGCCGACGACCGTGGCACGGGCCCTCGCCGAGTCGCCCGACCTCTGTCTCCTCGACGTGTCGATGCCCGCCGGCGACCTCTCGGTGGATCCGCGCGACACGGGCTACGAGGTCTGCCGGCGACTGAAGGGCGATCCCCGGACCGCCCGCATCCCCATCATCTTCGTCACGGCCCAGCACGATCCGTCCGCGCGCGTCCGCGCCATCGAGGCCGGCGGGGACGATTTCCTCCTCAAGCCGCATGACCGCCATGTCCTCGGCGCGCGGGTCCGGAGCCTCCTGCGGCTCAAGCACGCGACCGATGCCCTCGCCGAGAG
>CAIVJV010000320.1 GCA_903906325.1 uncultured Gemmatimonadota bacterium | reverse complement strand
TCATACAGGATCCGGATGTCCGGGATCCCGTGCCGCGAGATGGCGGTGCGGGCCGGGCCCATCCCGAACGCCCAGCCGGTGTACTTCTCGCTATCGAGACCGGCCTGCTCGAGCACCGCGGGGTGCACCATCCCCGACCCGAGGATCTCCACCCATCCAGATTGCTTGCAGACCCCGCACCCCGCGCCGCCGCACACGCCGCACTGCACATCCATCTCGGCGCTCGGCTCGGTGAACGGGAAGAAGCTCGGACGGAAGCGTGTCTTCGTCGTCGGTCCGAAGAACCGTCGCGCGAAGTGGGAGAGCGTCGCCTTGAGGTCGGCGAAGGTGACACCCTCATCGACCACCAGCCCCTCGATCTGCGCGAACATCGGCGCGTGCGACGGATCGAAGAAGTCACGCCGATACACGTTGCCCGGCGCGAGCACGCGGATCGGCGGCGCATACCGCTGGAGCGTGCGGACCTGGACGGGCGAGGTGTGCGTGCGCAGCACCTGATCCGGCCCGAGGTAGAGTGTGTCGTGCATATCCATCGCCGGGTGGTCGGCCGGGAAGTTGAGCGCGCCGAAGTTGTACCAGGCGTGCTCCGCCTCGGGGCCGAGGGCGATGGTGAAGCCGAGTTCCCGGAAGATCTCGACGACCTCGTCGATGACGAGGGAGACCGGATGCACCGCCCCGCGCCAGCGTGGACGCGCGGGCATCGAGCGGTCGAGGGCGGGGCCCGCCGACGACGCGGCCGCGGCGAGCTCGGCGTGCCGCGCCTCGAGCGCCGCCTCGATGGCGGCCTTGACCGCATTCGCGCGCTGACCCGCCTCGCGCTTGTCCTCCTTCGGGAGGGCGCCGAGGCCGGCCAGGATGTCGGTGAGGCGTCCGGCCTGTCGGCCGACGAGGGCGTTGCGGGCGGCCGTCCACTCGTCGAGAGTGCCCGCGGCGGCGATGCGCCCCGGGGCCTCGGCGGCGAGCTGGTCGAGGGCGGCGAGGAAGTCAGCGAGGGACACGGAGCCGGATGGGAACGGGACGTGGGGAGCGGCGGAGGGAAAGATACGCGACGAGGGCGGGGAGCGGACATCGCCACCCCCCGCCCTCGCGTCACCGGCGGACCGGCGTCAGGCCGCCGACTTGAGCGCGGCCTGCGCCTTCTCGGCGATGAGCGTGAACGCGGCCGGATCGGAGACCGCGAGCTCCGCGAGGATCTTTCGGTCGACGACGATCCCGGCGGCCTGCACGCCGTTGATGAACGTGCTGTAGCTCATCCCGTTCAGACGCGCGGCAGCGTTGATGCGGGTGATCCAGAGCTTGCGGAAGTCCCGCTTCTTGGCCTTGCGATCCCGGTAGGCATAGACCCACCCGCGCTCCACGGTCTCCTTCGCGGCCTTCCAGAGCTTGCTCCGGCCACCGAAGGCGCCCTTGGCGGCCTTCATGATCTGCTTCTTGCGCTTCAGGCGCACGACGTTCGACTTGACGCGAGGCATCGGTCGGTCTCCTTAGGCCTGGAGGAGGCGCTTGAGGTTCTTCGCCTCGCCGTTCGTCGCGACCGTGGTCGGACGACGGAGATTGCGCTTCCGCTTGGCGGTCTTCTTGGTGAGGATGTGGCTCTTGTAGGCCTTGAGGCGCCGCACCTTGCCCTTCCCCGTCACGGAGAAGCGCTTCTTGGCGCCCTTGTGGGACTTCATCTTCGGCATCGGTCGGTCCGTCCTTAGCGTGGCGTGAGGATCATCGTGAGGGCCTTCCCCTCGAGCTTCGCCGCGGTCTCGATCTTGGCCACATCCGCCATCGCCTGGGCCACACGGTCCACGACCGCCATGCCCAGCTCCGGATGCGCGATCTGCCGACCGCGGAACATCAACGTCACCTTCACCTTGTTGCCGTCCGCGATGAACGCGCGGGCATGATTCACCTTCGTGTCGAAATCATGCTTCTCGATCCCCGGACGGAACTTCACTTCCTTCAACAAGATCACATGCTGCTTCTTCTTGGCCTGCCGCGCCTGCTTGGCCATCTCGAACTTGTACTTCCCGTAGTCCATGATCCGGACCACCGGAGGCCGGGCCATCGGCGCGACCTCGACGAGGTCGAGCCCCGCCTCGACCGCCATGTTCAACGCCACATCCACCTCGAGCACGCCCAGCTGCGCGCCATCGGCCCCGATCACACGGACCGGCGAGATGCGGATCTGACGATTGATGCGGGGGCCCCGCTTGGCGGTGGTGTCCTGGATACGACGACTCCGGTGGCTGAAACGACGAGACGCGAACCCCGCTGGTCGGAGTCCGCGTCACTGACCGACCCCAGGCCCACCAGGCGGTGGACGGGTCGGGTGCCTCGGGACTCCTGCAGCACGACGCCTCACGAGGAGACGAAGGCCAGAGGGTGGGGCGAGCGGACGCTCACCCACTTGATCTGAATTGTCCGGTAAAGCTAGGCCAGACGCGGGCTTAGGTCAAGGCGCCCCGAGCGCGTACCCCTTCTCCCCGCGGGTCAGCACCCCCCAAGGGGTGGTGGCGTCATGCTCGAAGACCAGCAGCCACCCGCCGGCCTCGGCCTCCCGCCAGAGCGCGCGCTTCGACTCGAGGGTCCGGAGCGGCTCCACGTCATACCCCATGATCCACGGGAGCGGGACATGCGCCGCCGTCGGGCAGAGGTCCCCGAGGAAGACCGCGGTCTCCCCCGCGCTCGTCAGGATGATCGATTGATGGTGCGGGGTGTGCCCGGGGGTCGCTCGCATGCGGATCCCCGGGAGGAGCTCCCTGTCCCCATCGACGAGCGCCAACTGGCCCGTGCGCTGCACCGGCGCCCAGTGCCGCGCGAAGTAGCTCGCGGCGGTCCGCTCATTGGTGTGGGTCGCGTACTCGAACTCTCCGGCATGCACGAGGTAGCGGGCATTCGGGAAGGTCGGCTCCGCGTCAGACGCCTCGGCGGTCGGCGCCCCCGCAGCCGCCGGCGTGCGGCGCTGCGTGTTCCCCCCAGCATGGTCGAAATGCAGATGCGTGTTGATGACGACGCGCACGTCCGCCGGGGTGAACCCCGCGGCGGCGAGCGCCGCCTCGAGCATCGTCCGATGTCCCGGCACCGACGCTTCGATGCCGTAGATGTCGAGGAACTTCGCATCCTCCTTGTCCCCGACACCGGTATCGATCAAGACGAGACCCTCGGGGTGCTCGACCAAGAGGCACCGCATGCCGAGGGGGATGCGATTGCGCGCATCGGCGGGGATCCGGCGCTCCCACAGTGGTTTGGGGACGACACCGAACATCGCACCGCCATCGAGGCGCTGCCCACCGGCTTGCAGGGCGTGGATCCGCCAGTCACCGAGCTGGCGGGATTCATGGAGGGGAGTGGGAGCGGACATGGGCTGAAAGCTGAACGCTGAAGGCTGAAGGCTGAAGGCTGAAAGCTGGACGCTCAAATCGGACAGCCGTAATCAAATGCCCTCGGCGCCATCGGAGGCCATCGGCAAGGCGCGGGTGCGCTTGCTGCGGGCGGTCCCGCGGCTCATCCACCGATCCAACTCCTCCCACGTGTGGATCCCGAGCCGTGAGACGTCCTCCAGCAGATGCCGCAGCACATAGGCCGTCGCCTCGGCGTCCCCCGCCGCGCGATGGCGGTCGGCGATCTCGACCCCGTAGTGTTGGCAGACCGCGTCCAGATTGCGCCGAGGGAGATGCCGCAACAGACGCCGCGCGAGGCGCACGGTACAGAGCGTCCCCGGGAGCAACGCCTCGAGCGGGGTCGGGGCGACCCGGGCGAATTCGGCGCCAAGGAACCCGAGGTCGAAGCGCGCGTTGTGCGCGACGAAGACGCGCCCGCTGAGGTGCGCGGCGAGTTCGCCGGCGATCTCTGGGAAGGTGGGGGCCTCACGGACCATGGCGTCGCTGATGCCGGTGAGCCGCGCCACGTACGGCGGGATCGGACGCTCGGGGTTCACCAGCGACTGATAGAGCAGCGCGATCCGCCCCTGCTCCACCAGCACCGCCGCGACCTCGGTGACCCGGTCCCCGGTGGCGGGTTGGCCCCCGGTGGTCTCGACGTCGACGACCACGTAGGAGAGGGGGTGGAGCTCCATGAGGGGGAAGCTAGCGCCGCCTGCTCCTATTGACCCGTTGCCCTGACGGAGTACCTTGTGAAGGATTTCACAAGTAGCCCTCCCCCCGGTGAAACACATCGCTGAACCCACCGTCCGCCGCCTCACGGGATACCTCCGTTTCCTGGAGGCCTTCGACGCCGACGGACACGAGACCATCTCCAGCGGCGAGCTCGCGCGCGCCGGAGGGACCACCTCGGCACAGGTGAGAAAAGACCTCTCCTTCTTCGGATCGTTCGGGAAGCGAGGGTTGGGCTACGGCGTGA
>CAIVJV010000319.1 GCA_903906325.1 uncultured Gemmatimonadota bacterium | reverse complement strand
TCCTGTACGCGAGCGGCGTGCGATCTCGAGCACCCGGAGCAGCTCCGCCAGGTGATCCGCCGCGCGGCACCCACGGTGATCGTGAATGCGGCGGCGTACACGGCAGTCGACCGCGCCGAATCCGAGCCCGAGCGGGCGGCGGCGGTGAACCGGGATGCCGTCGCCCTCATCGCTGAGGAAGCGCGGCGCCTCGGAGCAACGGTGGTGCACTACTCCACCGACTATGTCTTCGATGGGACGAAGACAGGGTGGTACACGGAGGAGGATCCGACGCATCCCCTCGGGGTCTACGGCCGGACCAAGTGGGAAGGGGAGGAAGCGCTGCGCAGGGCGGGCGTCCCCCATCTCATCCTGCGGACGAGCTGGGTGGTCGGGGCGCATGGCGCGAACTTCGCCAAGACGATGCTCCGGCTCGCCGCGACGCAGGAGACGGTGCGCGTGGTCGCCGACCAGGTCGGCGCGCCGACGAGCACGGCGCTCATCGCCGAGGTGACGCGGACCCTACTCCGCCGGATCGAGGCGGACGGGACGACACGCTTCCCGTGCGGGACCTACCATCTCGCGGCTGCGGGGGAGACCTCCTGGCACGCCTATGCGCAGTTCGTCTTCGCCGAGGCAGGACTCGACGCAGACCGTGTGCAGGCGATCACGACGGCCGAGTATCCCACGCCCGCCCGCCGCCCCGCCAACTCGCGCCTCGACACGTCGCGCCTCCGCGACACCTTCGGGATCGAACTCCCCGATTGGACCGCCGGCGTCCGTGCGGTGGTGCGCGAGGTCGTGCACACCCGTGGCCGGCAGTAGCTTCCTCTGGTCATGAGCGCACCGATCCCACCCACCTCCCGCCGCGGCATCATCCTCGCCGGCGGTTCTGGCACCCGGCTCTACCCGGTGACCCAGGCGGTCTCCAAGCAGCTGCTGCCGGTCTATGACAAGCCGATGGTCTACTACCCGCTCACGACGCTCATGCTGGCGGGGATCCGCGAGGTGTTGGTCATCTCCACCCCGCAGGATACGCCCCGCTTCGCGGAGCTCCTCGGCGATGGCGCGCCCTGGGGGATGCAGATCAGCTATGCCGTGCAGCCGTCGCCGGATGGGCTCGCCCAGGCCTTCATCCTCGGGAAGGCGTTCATCGGGGACCGACCGTCTGCGCTGGTGTTGGGCGACAACATCTTCTACGGACATGATCTCGTCCTCGCCGTGCGCGCGGCCGACCGACGGCCCACAGGGGCGACGGTCTTCGCCTACCACGTTCAGGATCCCGAGCGGTATGGCGTGGTCGAGTTCGATGCCGCGCGCCGCGCGGTGAGCATCGAGGAGAAGCCTGCGGCGCCCAAGAGCAATTACGCGGTGACGGGGCTCTACTTCTATGACGAACAGGCCTGTGGGATCGCCGCGTCCATCCGTCCGTCGGCGCGCGGCGAGCTCGAGATCACCGATTTGAATCGCTGGTATCTGGAGCAGGGCCAGCTCCAGGTCGAGACGTTGGGGCGGGGCTTCGCCTGGCTCGATACCGGCACGCACGATTCGCTGCATGAGGCGAGCGCCTTCATCGCCACGCTCCAGAAGCGGCAGGGGCTGATGATCGCCTGTCCGGAGGAGGTCGCCTACCTGAACGGGTGGATCGATGCGGCGCAGCTGGAGCGACTCGCGGCACCGCTCGCGAAGACCGGCTACGGGCGCTACCTGTCCCAGCTCCTCGCCAGTCCGCGGCGCTGATGCCGATCACGGTCGCGCCCACGGCGCTTCCCGAGGTGCTGCGGATCGACCCGACCGTTTTCGGCGATGCGCGGGGCTTCTTCTTCGAGAGCTTCAATGCGCGCGATTTTCGTGCGGCGACCGGGCTCGACGTGACCTTCGTGCAGGACAATCACAGCGGTTCCGCTCGGGGCGTCCTGCGTGGGCTGCACTATCAGATTCAGCAGCCGCAGGGGAAGCTCGTCCGGGTGGTGCAGGGGGAGGTCTTCGATGTGGCGGTGGATCTCCGTCGACGTTCCCCGACCTTCGGGCGGTGGATCGGCGAGATCCTCTCGGCGGAGAACCGGCGGCAGCTCTGGATCCCGCCGGGGTTCGCGCATGGCTTCCTCGTGCTGAGCGAGTGGGCGGAGTGCGTCTATAAGTCGACGGATTTCTATGCGCCTCAGCATGAACGGGCGCTGCGGTGGGATGACCCCACGGTCGATGTGGCCTGGCCGTTGACGTCGGCGCCGATGCTCGCGGCACGGGATGCCGAGGCCCGCCCGATCGATGCGGTCGAGTGCTTCGATTGATTCGCGGTCGCGCGCGCCGTCCGCGTCAGGGTGAGACGGTCAGAACCCGCGCCACCGCAGGGAGAGATGAAGGCCGAACGCCCCCGAGGGGTCGGTGGGACCGGTGCGTGTCAGATAGGTTGGCCCCATCTCCGCGGCCCACTCCCGCCTACCGACGAATCGCGTGACCGAGAGAAGGCTCAGGAGCGCGACCTGCGGACCGACTGTTGGGCTGGGGTCGGTCATCATCTCTCGGCGCAGGTGGAGCCCCACGCTACCGGTCCTGGCATAGCGGCGGTAGGTGATGGCGGCACCCGCACCGCGATAGGTCGCGAGGGAACCGAGGAGCTGTCCATGCGAGGTGAGCCCCTGTACCGTGGGGCTATGCACATACGGGGGAAACGGGGCGGAGAATCCGCGCTGTCCCCTTTCCTGGTGAGAGAGTTCGCCGTTCGTCAGCTCCACACCGAGCCACTGCAGTGTCTGATCGGCGCCTTCCCAGGCGCGGCCGACCCCGAGCGTGAGGGTGTTGAGGTCATCGGGTTTCTGCAGGAAGCGGCGTTCATCGTTCGCAAAGTCCTCCCAGCTGAGCTCGCCGTAGATCTCGATGCCCGATCCTGGCACCGCGAGGCGCGTGAAGGCGGAGGCGAAGCCGTTCGATCCGGTGGTGTTGAGGGCTGACGTGTTTCCCGCATTCATGATCCCACTGAACGGGCCGAGCGCGTCAGCGAGGGTGGGCCCGCCGTCAGGCCACCGTGAGGTCTCGGTGCGATTCCCGCCGATCTCCAGCCAGGAGAGCCCACGTGGACGGAAGGTCAGCGTGAGTCCGCTGTGGAAGCGCCGATTCTCGCCCGTTTGCACGGGGGACCACGGCGACTGCTCGAGCCGGGCCGCGATGAGCCGTCCTTCGATGCGACCGATGCCGATCGGGATCGGCTGCGACGTCCCGGCGAAGAGATGTGGGAACCCACCGGCATGCGTGCCGAGGACGAGTGGGAATTCACGCGCCGGTCCCCACAGTTGCCGAGCGGAGGACAGCCCGACGGTGGCTCCTCGCCAGTCGAGGGAGAGGAAGCTCTCTCCGGGGTCGAGGCGCCCGTAGGGCGCGTCGCCGAACCGCTGCGGGAGGTCGATGCTCCCAGGGAACCGCGCATCACCGAAGCGGGTGCGGTCGGTCTGGCCGTTCGCGATCAGCGGGAAGGGGAGGTTCTGTGTGCGGAAGATGATCGGCGCGATCTGGAGCCGGAAGATCCCCCAGCGGGCCTCGACGCCCGCCTGCGCCGCGCCGGTCAGGCCGCGGCCCGCCCAGATCACCCCATCGTCGCCGTCGCTCGGTCGCAGCGAATTGTAGAT
>CAIVJV010000318.1 GCA_903906325.1 uncultured Gemmatimonadota bacterium | reverse complement strand
CTCGGCGTCCGCGACGCTGAGTTGCCGCGCGAGTTCCATCGACAGGATCGTGGCGCCGTACTCAAGTGCGGCGATGTCCTCGTCGCGCGCGCTCCCCTCCCGGTCGATCAGCGCTAACACGGCGACCGAGTCGGCCCGGGGCGAAGCCGAGATGAGCACCCGACCCGACTCGCGCAGGGGAGCACCGTCGCGCATCAGCAGCCGCAGGAGTTGCTCGCGCCGGGCGGGGGGATCCTTGGGGTACGACGTCGGTTGGTCGGGGCCGGCCCAGGCGCGCAGGTTGCCATACCGGTCTTCGATGGCGACCGGCAGGCCGGTCACCTCGTGGACGGCCCGGGCCAGCCCGTCGATGCCCTCGCCGCTCACGGCGGCGCGGGTCAGGCGATGGTGAACCTCGATGCGCTGTTGGAGGGCCTCCACGGTGCTCTCCAACTGCTGATTGACGACAGAAAGCTCGTGTGCCGCGTCGCGCTCAATCCTGTGGAGTCGGCTGTTGCGCACGGCGGAGCCGATCTGCTGCGCGAGCACGCGCAGGAGGAAGTGCTCGTCGCCGGCAAGTTCGCGGTCCGCGGCGACCACCATGTAACCCAGGTGTGGTCCGCTGGTGCCGAGGGAGTACGTCCAGCCATAGGCAGCACCGAGGATGTCGACCTCGCCCCCCGTGGACGGGACGTCATCCAGGCCGCACGGCTCGGGATCCCCGTCCGGCCCGGACACCCAGGTAGTGCCCTTGGGGTCGGCCAGCCGGACCCCGACAAGGCGGCACTCGGCGAAGGAGGGAGCCGCGCTGGCGCCCATGCGCAGCACCTGCATCTCGTCGGTGCTCTCGGTCATGAGAAGGGCCAGGACGAGCAAGGCGTTGAGGCGCGAGAGCTGATCCCGCTCCTGCAGGCTCGTCGAAGGCCGCTCGGTCACGGAGACGAAGACCCGCTTCGTGCGGCGAGGAACTCCTCGGGCTCGAGGTAGTACGGGTTGTCCAGGAGACTCCCGCACAGAAGCAGCTTCGGGTGGGTCCGGAGGAGGTCGACGACGACGTGCCCGTCGAAGAGGTCGAGGTCGTAGAGGCACAGGATGACCTGGGGGTACCGAGGCAGGAAGCGATTGAGTTCCGACTCGTACTCGACGAGGGACTCGACCCCCGGGAGCGGCTGCAGGGACCAGGACATCTCGCCGCAGCTGCGCGCGAAGGTATGTGAGCCTTCGGCGAGTCCCGCGCTCAGGGAGGAGTCCCAGAAGCCGATCATGGCGTCCTTGTCGAAAGTGCCGTCGCGAAGGTACGCCTCCGATGATCGGAGGAGGGCGAGGCCCTGATCTCGGGGTTCGCCCCGATCGGCTTCTTGATCCAGGATCAGCGCGGCAAGTTCGGCTGGGTCCACCTGGTCGAGCACCGCGGTGCACAGGTCGCCGGCCTCGACGCCGGCGCGCAGGAAGGGCACAAGGATCTCGTCACGTCCCTCGGCGCCTCGGTAGAAGGCGCAGATGTGGTCGCCCTCGCTCAAGGTCACGCCGGGGAGCCCGGAGGGGATGAGTTCCGTCACGTGGTGCCTCCTCGCGGTCACCCCCCGCTCAAGCGCGAGGCTACTGTCGTGTTCTCGTACCTGGCTTCCCGGGGTCAGGTGCCGTACTTGT
>CAIVJV010000317.1 GCA_903906325.1 uncultured Gemmatimonadota bacterium | reverse complement strand
TGGACGGAGATGGGGTTCCTCGTCGTCACGCTCGACACGCGCAGCGCCGCGGGACGCGGGAAGCAGGCGCTCGACGCGATCTATGAGAAGCTCGGTGAGGTCGAGATCGATGACCTTGCCGCCGCCTCACGGCATCTGGCGAAGCTCCCCTTCGTCGATGGACAGAAGGTCGGGATCTTCGGGACGTCGTATGGCGGCTACGCCTCCGCGCTCGCCTTGCTGCGGCATCCCGATGCCTTCCACGCCGCCTCGGCGTCGTCCTCGGTGACGAGCTGGCATCACTACGACACGATCTACACCGAGCGGTACATGTACACCCCGCAGGCGAACCCCGCGGGGTACCAGAAGGGGAACGCCATGGAGTACGCCGCGAACCTGCGTGGGCGGCTCATGATCTTCTACGGGACCGCCGACGACAACGTGCATCCCAACAACTCGATGCAGTTGATCCAGGCGCTCCAGCGGGCGGGGAAGAGCTTCGAGGTGCAGGTCGGCCCCGATGTGGGGCACGCGAGCATCAATCAGCAGCGGATGATGGAGTTCTTCATTCAGTCGCTCGTCCTCGAGCGGTAACGCGCGAGCCAGTCGGCGCTCCACGAGGGGAAGCGATCCTCGCGGAGCGCCGTCCGCGCCCGCGCCATCAGCTGGATCAGGTAAGTGACGTTGTGCAGGGCGAGGAGGCGGAGCCCGAGCATCTCCCCTGCGGCGAAGAGGTGCCGCAGATAGGCGCGATCGTAGCGCGTGCAGGCGGGGCAGGCGCACCCCTCCACCAGTGGACGCCGATCGGTGCGATGCGTGGCGCGCTTGATCTGCACCGTCCCGTCATCGGTGAAGAAGGTCCCGTGGCGCCCCATGCGGGTGGGCGCCACGCAGTCGAAGAGATCGACGCCTCGCGACACCGCCTCCACCAGATCGTCAGGGTGTCCGACCCCCATCAGGTAGCGAGGCCGCTCCCGTGGGAGCTCCGCGTCGCAGATCTCGAGGGTCGCGAGCATCGCGGGCTTCGGCTCCCCGACGGAGAGCCCGCCGATCGCGATCGCCTCCCAATCCCCTGTCTGGAGGATCCCGCGCGCCGAGGCGCGGCGGAGCTCGGCGTGGACGCCCCCCTGGACGATCGGCAGGAGGAGCTGCGGGGGCGGCGCGAGATCGGCGACGGGATCGTGCATCGCGAGCGGCGGAGCACCCACCGGGGCCTCGAGATGTGTGATCGGGGCGCGGCCCTCCTGCGAGATCCGGTCGAACTCGATCCGACAGCGCTCGAGCCAGCGCAGGCTCCGCTCCATCGCGGCGCGTGAGGCGTCGATATCGGAGCGCCCTTCGATCAACTCGTCGAGCTGCATGATGCAATCGGCCCCGAGGTTGCGCTCGATGCGCATCACCGCTTCGGGGGTGTAGTCATGCAGCGAGCCGTCGAGCGGGGAGCGGAAGGTGATCCCCTGTTCGCTCACGGTGCGGAGCTGCGCCAGCGAGAAGACCTGAAAGCCCCCGGAGTCGGTGAGCATCGGGCCCTCCCACCGGGTGAAGGCGTGCAGGCCGCCGAGGGCGCGCACCATCTCGTCGCCGGGCCGGAGGTAGAGATGGAAGGCGTTGGAGAGGATCATCCGACCGCCGGCGGCGGCGACCTCGTCGACGCTCAGTCCCTTGATCGTGCCATGCGTGCCCACCGGCATGAAGGCGGGGGTCTCCACCGGGCCATGTGGGGTGGTGAAGGTGCCGAGCCGAGCGGCACCGGCGGCGTGGCGGGTCGAGAAGGCGAAAGCGGTCACGCCGGAAAGCTATCGGGTCCCGACGCGCACCATCACCGAGTCGACGATCGCCTGGAGGATCTGCGGGCGACTCCCGAGCATGTGGGGGCCGTCGATCCAGATCTGTTCCTTGGGTTCCTGCGCGGCCTCCCAGAGGGCCTGCACCGATGCGGGGGGGATGCGCTCATCCTCGGTCGCGTTGAGCATCACCACCGGGCGCGGGGCGACACGGCCGACCCAGTGCTCTGGCGCGAAGCGGGGGCCGGAGACGAGGAGCGTGCCGAGTCTCGCGAGGGGGACGCGGAGGAGCGCGTTCGGGACATCCCGGCGGAGCCCCGTCTCGATCATCAGAGAGGGGCGTCCCCCGCCATGCGCGATCCAGAGGCGGGTGACGCGCGGATCGCGCGCGGCGGCGATCGTCGCGAAGGGGGCGCCGAAGCTCGCGCCCAGCAGCTCCATGCGAGACCGATCGACCTCGGGGTCGGCGCTGAGGTAGTCAAGGACCAAGGTGACGGCAGGTGGCGTGGCATAGAAGGCGCGTCGGATCGCGGGGACCTGCGCCAAGACGGCGAGCCCTTTCGCCTTGAGGTCGCCATCGTACGGGTAGTCGATCGCGGCGACGATCGTGCCGCGCGTATCGGCGAGGAGCTTCGCCGCGCCGCGGCCGCGCTCGGCGCCACCGAGGATCAGGAAGGCTGCGCGCTTCGACGGGGAGGACTCGATCGGGCGCCGCACCGCGAGGGTCACGACGAGCCCTTTGTCGTTGGTGAGGCGCAGGACGGATTCACGATGGCCCGCGTCCTCCGCGACCTCGAGGGTATCGACGCGGATGAGCGCACCGGTGCGCGCGTCGAAGACCGGCACCGGGTCGCGCAGGAGCCAGAGCACGAGCGCCCCGATGGCGACGAGCTCGAGGAGCGCAAGGCCCAGGAGGGCATGAGTCGGGAGGACACCGCGTCGCATTGGGAGAATCGTAGCGCGTGGGGAAGGGGGGCCGTATAGGTTTCTCGCGTGACCGCGACCCTACTACCCCCGGAGGAGGCGCGGCGGATCCTCCCCGCCCTCGGGCGTTCGATGGCCCCCGATGTCTGGGTCCATCGCTTCGTCGATGACACCCATGGGTGGACCCTCGCCGTCGCCACCCATGCGGCGCCGGGCTCCGGCAAGCTCTCGTTGGGTGGGTTCCGTATCGCGCCCAACGAGCGGATGCGCTCGGAGGGGTTCACCCCGGAGCGTGAGGCGATCGCCCTCGCCATGGGGATGGAGGAGAAGGTCCGATGGTCGCGGCTCCTCGGTATCGGTGGGCCGCTCGCCACGCGCGATCTCTCGCGGATCGTCGGTGGGAAGTGCGTGCTCGCGCCGACGCCGGAGGCACGCGTCGGGCAGCCGCACGACCGGGCGTTGCTCGACTTCGCCATCGCGAGCTTCCAGGCGATCGAGCGCGAGTCGGGGATCTTCCTCGTGACGGGCCAGGACCTCGGGCATGGGATGCTGCACGATGGGTCAGGGAGTTCCCTCGCCTACCTAAATGCGCGCTACCGCGGGAGCGTCGTCGCCGACACGTCGGGGCCGACGGCTGAGGGGAATGTGCAGGTCCTGCTCGGGATGCTGCGCGCCGCCGAGGTGCCGCTCGCGCAGGCGACCGTCTTGCTGATCGGGTGCGGGAACATCGGGATGCATATGGTGGAGCGTCTGTATCCGATGGGCGTGACGCTGCTGGTCTGCGAGTCGCGCGCCGAGCGGCGGGCCGAGCTCGCGGCACGAGGGATCCGCGCGGAGGGACCGGAGCGGAAGCTCGCGCTGCTCACCGAGCCGATCGATGCGGTGGTGGTGAATGCCGCGGGTGGCTCGCTCGATGCCGAGACGATCGCGGCGTGCGCGGCGAATCCCCGGCTCCGGGTGATCTGCGGGAGCGAGAACCTCGCGATGCCCGATCCGGCGGGCGCCGATGTGCTGCGGCGCGCGCGGCAGTCCTATTGCCCGACCGAACTCGGTGGGATGATGGGCTACCTCACCGCGGTCGAGGAGTATCTCGCCAAGGCCGATGGGGTGGCGTTCGACGTGGGGACGGTGATGCAGGCGGCCGCGGGGCTCGAGCCGTCGGCGTCCGCGGCGACGGCGCGTCAACGCGCCGGCGGCTTCCGGGAGACGTTCGAGGAGGTGGTGGAGGGGATGACGCGAGCGTGAGCGTCATCCCCCCCGTGTATCGGGCGTCAGGGGGCGTTGCCGGTGAAGAAGTAGAGGATCCCGCTGTAGGACGCCATCACCGCCTTCGTCCCATCATCTGAGACCCGCACGAACCAGGTCTCCGGATCCGCCGCGCCCGCCCGCGCCTTCCAGGCGCCGGCCACCTGCGTCGCATACGAGGCGCGCCCCAGTCGCAGATCCCCCGTGGCGCCGAAGACGAAGATCTGGCCTCCGCCGCTCCCGCCCCCGCGCGTGCCGGCGCTGATGCTCTTCCCGTCCGGGGTGATGTGGACGGTGCGCTGCCCGCCGTCCATCGGGGGATTGAGCGGGACCCCGGTGGCCGGGCGCTTCCAGTTCAGTGTGGCGGCCGTCGCCGAGAGGTCATAGAGTCGCAAGTCACTCCCCTGCGTCCCGACCACCGCACGGGTCGCATCGGCGGTGAGGTCGACCCAGTAGATCCGGCTTCCCACGTCCTGCGTGCTGCGCGTCCAGGTGGTCCCTGCGGGATCGGTCCGGACGTAGTAGTGAAGCCGACCGGCCCAATCACCGGCGATGATCCGATTGCCATCACTGGAGATCGCGAGGGACCGCAGCTCGCCGTTCTCCGCGGTCGTGGGGATGGTATCCCACAGCACGCGGGTGCGGTTCGTCAGGTCGTAGATGGCGACGATGGAGAGCTGTCGCCCGCTGACCTCTCGGCGTCCCCCATACGCGACCCACCGACCGCCTGAGGCGAAGTCCATCGCACGTGTCTGGGTGAGCGTGCTGTCCACGTAGATCGGGGCGAGTGGCGTCGCCGCGTCGAGGTCCAGCAGGACGAAGCGCTGGCCGCCGGTCCCCGCCCATCGCCCGTCATCGGAGATGGCGACGCCGCGCACCTGTGTGTTGCCGGCGAGGGGGCGTCCCCGGTTGCGGAGCGCGGTGCCCTGGAAGACGTAGACCTGTTCGTCATCGGAGCCGGCGATGGTCCGCGCCCCATCCGGGGTCATCGCCACCGCCCAGGTGGACCCACCGACGTCGTGGCGGGCGAGTATCGTGCCGGAGAAATCGGTGAAGAGGAGGTCGCGCGAGGTCGAGGTCGCATCCACGTTCGGCCCGACGGCGATGCGTGAGAGATCCCGCGAGGCCGCCCCCATGAAGAGACCCTGCGCGGTGGTCACGAGGCTGTCACGCAAGGTGAGGGTGCTGCTCGGGGCAGGGACGGTCACGCTCGCGGAGCCCAGTTGTCCCTCGCTGATCGCCCCGATGCTCACCGTGCCCGCGGCGACCGCGGTCACCACCCCCGTGGTGGAGACACGGACCTTGGTGCTGTCGGCGCTGATCCAGGTGGTGGTCCGACCGGTCAGGGTGATGCCTGCGGCATCGGTGAGCGTCGCCGTGAGTTGCCGGGTCTCCCCGATGGCCAAGGTCAGCGGGGTCGGCGCGACCACGACGCGCGCGACGGGGACCGGCGTGACGGTGATGGTGGTCGTCGCACTCTTCCCATCCACCGTCGCGGTCACGCGCGTCTCACCGCCTGCGGCCGCGCGGATGAGCTGGGCGGTGACCAGCCCGACGGCATCGACCTTGGCGACGGTCGTGTCCTGACTCGCCCAGCTCACGGTGCGACCCGTGAGGACCACGCCGGCGGCATCCCGCGCGGTCGCCGTGAGTTGGCCGGTGGCGCCGCTCGCGAGGGTGAGGGTCGCCGGCGTCACCGCGACCTGCGCGGCGGTGGGATCGGGCGCGGGTTCGGAGGGCCCTCCCCCACAGGCGAGGGCCGAGAGCGCCACGAGCAGGAGGGCGCTCTTCGCCCGGAACTGCTGCAGCGCCGCCTTCGTGAATTCCGACAGCACCATCCGCCCGCTCATCGCGGCACGGTCACTCATCTGTCCCTCCCAGGTGTCGGTTCCATGCCAGAAGATCCGCTTCATCTCGCGCATCGCCTCGGGATTCGCCGCCGCGAGCCGCGTGGCGTGGGCCATCACCGCGGCATCGAGTGCGGCCTCGTCCTCGACGAGCATCGAATATAGCCCATGCCGCTCGCACCATTCGGCGTCGTGCCAGTCCGCGTGGACCCCGAGGTTCATGAAGCGGGCGAGCCCGAGTTTCCGCTCAAGCACGACGCCGACGACGAAGGGGCCGATCCCGACCTGGAGTTCGCTCAGCTTGGCGCGCGCGGTGCGTACGGCGATCGAGTAATCGCTGGCGGCGATGAGGCCGAGGGCGCCGCCGGCGGCCTGCCCCTGGACGCGCGTGAGCACGAACTTCGGGGCCTCGACCATCGCGCGGATCACCTGCGAGAAGCCGGAGAAGAAGCGCTGCCCCTCCGCCGGGGTGGACACCGCTAGGAATTCGTCGAAGGAGGCGCCGGCACAGAAGGTGGAGGTCCCGGTGCTGCGGAGGACGATCACCCGCGCGGCAGGATCGGCTCCGGCGGCACGAATCGCCTGGGCGAGCTCGACGAGGAGGGCCGCTGGCAGGGAGTTGCCCTTGGGGTGCGAGAACTCGACGGTGGCGATCCCGTCAGCGGTGCGGGTGTGGACGGTACCGGCGGAGAGGGGATCGGACATGAGGCGAAAGAGTCAGGGAGGGTGGGGCGGCAGGCTCGGCGCCCGCGGACGGCTACCCCGCCCGCAGACGCCGTCTATAGTTTACCACCTATGACCCCTCCCATCCGCCAGCTCCCCGCGGACGACCCGGCTCAGGTCGCCGCCTTCGAGGCCCGCATCGCGGCCGGGGAGAGCATCGAGCCGAAGGATTGGATGCCCGCCCGGTACCGGTCGCAACTCACGCGCATGATGTCCCAGCATGCGCACTCCGAGATCGTGGGGATGCTCCCGGAGGGCAACTGGATCACCCGCGCCCCCTCGCTCCGCCGCAAGCAGTCGCTGATCGCCAAGGTGCAGGACGAGGCGGGGCATGGCCTCTACATCTATTGCGGGACCGAGACCCTCGGCGTCGACCGCTTCGACCTGTTCAACCAGCTCCTTGACGGCACCGCCAAATACTCGAGCATCTTCAACTACCCGACCCTCTCGTGGGCCGATATGGGGGTGATCGGGTGGCTCGTCGATGGCGCCGCGATAGTGAATCAGACGGTGCTCGCCAAGACCTCGTACGGGCCCTATGCCCGCGCGATGGTGCGGATCTGCAAGGAGGAGAACTTCCACAAGCGGCAGGGCTACGAGATCTGCACCGTGCTCGCCAATGGCACGCCGGCGCAGCGCGCGATGCTGCAGGATGCCGTGGACCGCTTCTGGTGGCCCTCGCTCATGATGTTCGGGCCGTCGGACACGAACTCGCCGAACTCCGGGGAACTCCTTCGCTGGAAGGTGAAGCGGAAGACGAACGACGAGTTGCGCCAGCGCTTCGTGAATCTCACCGTGCCGCAGGCGCAGGCGCTGGGGATCACGGTGCCGGATCCGGACCTGCGGTTCGACCCGGAGACCAAGAACTGGGTCTTCGGTGAGATCGACTGGTCGGAGTTCCAGCAGGTGATCGCCGGCCACGGGCCGTGCAACCGCGAGCGGCTCGAGGCCCGCCGCACGGCCCATGCGGACGGCGCGTGGGTGCGTGCGGCGGCGACGGCCCATGCGGAGAAGCGGGCGCGGCGCACCGAGGCGGCGTGATGGCGGAGTCCCCCGGCATGCCGGACAGTCACTGGCCCTTATGGGAGGTCTTCACCCAAGGGACCGACGGCGAGCCGTTCGAGCATGCGGGCAGCTTGCACGCCGCCGATGCGGAGCATGCGCTCCAGAACGCACGCGATGTCTACACGCGTCGCGGCGAGGCGGTGCATCTCTGGGTCGTCCCATCGGCCGCGATCACCGCGTCGGCGCCGAGTGATGCGGGGCCGTTCTTCGATCCTGGGAACGACAAGGCGTATCGGCACCCGCAGTTCTATAAGGCCCCGCGCGGCGTCCGCGTCTTCTGATGGGGGCGCAGGGGCATGACGCCGAGGACGTCGGCATCGCGGCGGGGGCGGCGCAGGCGGGGGATCGCCCGGTCGCGGGGCCGTCCCGAGGCCCGCGGCTCGGACCGCCACTCGTCGAGTATCTCCTGCGGCTCGGTGACGATCGGCTGATCCTCGGGCATCGCCTCTCGGAGTGGTGCGGCCATGGGCCGATCCTCGAGGAGGACATCGCGCTCGCGAACTTCGCCCTCGACCTGATCGGGCAGGCGGCCTCGCTCCTGCGACTCGCGGGGGCGGTGGAGGGCGCTGGCCGTGACGAGGACGCGCTCGCGTACTTCCGAGATGGGGTGCAGTTCCGCAACAGCCTGCTCGTGGAGCAGCCGCGCGGGGACTTCGGCGACACGATCGTGCGGCAGTTCCTCTTCGATGCGTACAGCGTGCTGCTCTGGGAAGCGCTCCTGGGTGCGCCGCACGAGGGCCTCGCGGCGATCGCCGCCAAGGCGATCAAAGAGGATCGCTACCATCTGCGCCACTCGAGCGAGTGGGTCGTGCGCCTCGGTGATGGGACGGCGGAGAGTCAGGCGCGGGTGCAGGGGTCGCTCGACCGGCTCTGGCGCTACACCGGGGAGCTCTTCGAGGCCGATGCGATCGACCAGGCGGTCGCGGCGCAGGGGATCGCCGTCGATCATCGGGCGCTCAAGGCGCGCTGGGATCAGCTGGTGGATGAGGTGCTCGCCCGTGCGACGTTGGTGCGGCCCGCGGACGGGCCGATGCAGCGCGGCGGCCGGACCGGGCGCCACACCGAGCATCTCGGGCATCTGCTCGCGACGATGCAGAGTGTGGCGCGGGCGCATCCCGGCGCCCGGTGGTAGGGTGAACACCGCCCGCGCGTGGGAGGTCCTCGGGACCGTCCCTGATCCCGAGGTCCCTGTCATCAGCGTGGTCGAGCTCGGGATCGTGCGCGAGGTGATGGTCGATGCCGAGGGCGCCGTGGAGGTCGTGATCACCCCGACCTACTCCGGCTGTCCCGCGATGTTCGAGATCGAGAAGGATGTGAGACACGCGCTCGAGGCGGCGGGGGCGTCCACGGTCACGGTGCGCACGGTGCTCTCGCCGGCGTGGACCACCGACTGGATCCCGGCGTCCGCGCGCGAGAAGCTCCGCGCCTATGGGATCGCGCCGCCGGGTCCGGCGGATCGGGGCGGACTCGTCTCGCTGGTCCGTGCGCGGCCCCCGGTGGCCTGTCCCTGGTGCGGCTCCACCCAGACGACGCTGCAGAGCGAGTTCGGGAGCACGGCGTGTAAGGCGATCCACGTCTGTGGGAGCTGTCGACAGCCCTTCGACGAGTTCAAGGCGATCTGACCGTGACGGGCTTCGCGGATCGTCGGAGCGCGTGCTCACGGGTCCGCCGTAGGTCGGGCGGGACGTTCCAAGGCAGCATCGGTCTCGTCCTCCTCTGCGCCGTGCTCGGGCATGTGCCTGGCGCCTCGGGGCTCGACGCCCAGGTCGCCACGCCCCTTGGACCGCAGCAGGATCCGCCATCGGTCCGCTGGCAGGTGCTCGAGGGTCGCCATGCCCGGGTGATCTTCCCGGACGGGATGGTGCGCGAGGCGCGTCGGCTCAGCGCGACGATCGATCGCGTGGCCGGAGCGGATTCGATCACGCTCCAGGCTCGAGCGCCGAGGATCGATGTGGTCCTGCGGGCCCAGTACGCGAATGCGAATGGGTTCGTGGCGCTCGCCCCCCGCCGATCCGAACTCTTCCCGCAGGCGCCACAGTTCGACGGCCTGCTCGGTGCGAACGACTGGCTCGAGCTCCTCGCCGTGCACGAGTATCGGCATGTGCGCCAGCTCTCGGCGGCGCGCCGTGGCTTCACCGGGGTGATGACCTCGCTGTTCGGGGAGGTGGCCTGGCAGACGCTGGGATTCTGGAGCCTCCCCTCGTGGTACTGGGAAGGGGATGCGACGCTCACGGAAACCATCCTCACGGCCTCGGGGCGCGGGCGTCTCCCGCTCTTCGATGCGGATCTGCGGGCGCAGCTGCTCGTGCGCGATCCGCCGAGTTATCAGACGACGATGGTCGGGTCCCTGCGGGATCGATGGCCCAACGCCTATGTGCACGGCTATCACCTGATCGCCTCGGGACGCGCGCGGTTCGGCGCGGAGGTGTGGGATCGCGCGGTGGCGCGATCATCGCGCCGCTCGTTCCTCCCGTTGGCGCTCGGGGGTGGATTGCGCCGGACGACAGGGGTCAGCGCCGCCTCGTTGCATGACGGGACCTTGCGCGCGTTGCGGGACTCGGTCCGTGCCGGAGCCGGCCGACTGGTGCTCACTCCGAGTGCGGTGGTCGGACCGCTGCCGACGCTCTGGACCGATGATGCGGCGCCGGGGTGGGAAGATGACGCGCGGCTCATCAGTCAGCGGGTCGGCCTCGACCAGTTCCCGCAACTGGTCCGGCATGGGCATGGGCAGGTCGAGCGGCTCCAGTACCTCGGACCGCCGATGCCGGCGCCGCTGTCGGTCCAGGGAGGCACGGCCGCCTGGATCGAGGAACGGTTCGACCCGCGCTATGCGCTGCGCACCTTCAACGTGATCATGACGCGGGATCTCGCGACGGGGGCCGTCCGGCAGCTCGGGGACACCACGCGCTGGATGAGTGTGGGGCTTTCGCCCGATGCCACGCGGCTGGTGACGGTGGAGCAGCAGGGTGATGGGGGGACGGCGGTACTCCTGCTCGATCGCGAGGGGATCGTACGCCAGCGCCATCGCGTCCCCGACGGGGACCTGATCGTGACGCCACGCTTCACCCGCGAGGGGACGGGCCTGCTCTTCACACGGACGCGACGTGGGGTCGGGCGCCGCGTCGAGCGATGTGATCTGGCGATGTCCATCTGCGAGGGGCTTTCCCCCTGGTCGTCGCTCCCGATCGCCGCGCCGGTCGGGGACAGCGCCCTGGTCTTCGCTTATGCGCCGATCGAGGGGCGCGATCAGGTCGTCGCGTGGCGTGCCGCGACGGGACGGTGGCATCAGGTCACCGTGCGGCCGGTCGGGGCGATCGACCCGATGCCGTCGCCCGATGGGACGCGGCTCGCCTTCCTCGATCACACCGCCACGGGGCGTCGGGTGGCGACGATGCCGATCGACCCCGAGCGCTGGCCCGAGATCACATTGGCCTCGGACGATCCCCCGCCGCTCCGTGCCCTCGTGGCGCAGGTGGATGCGCAGCCCCTCGCCCAGCCGGTGGTCCCCGACACCACGGTCGTCAGTCGCCCCTACCACCCATGGCGACATCTACTCTATCCCACCGGCTTCACCTTCGCGCTCCCGCCGGTGAGCCCCACGATCGGTGCGACCCTCAGCTCACGTGACCTGCT
>CAIVJV010000316.1 GCA_903906325.1 uncultured Gemmatimonadota bacterium | reverse complement strand
TCGCGTCATCGCTGGTTCCGCCTGTAAGCCGGGTTCTGTCGAGGCCACGAGGACCTCGGACGATCATTTCTCTCGGCGCCCGGTCGCCCGGACGCTCTAGCGGCCAACCCGCGGCGTCTTGATCGCAGAGGACTGCTGCTCGCCGCCTATTCGGCCTTGCTCCTGCTGGGGTTTGCCGTGCCGCCCCTGTTGCCAGTGGCGCGGTGGGCTCTTACCCCACCGTTTCACCCTTACCTCCGCTCGCGCGAAGGCGGTCTGTTCTCTGTGGCACTATCCGTCACGTCTCGCGACGTGCCCAGGCGTTACCTGGCAGCATGTCCAAGGAGCCCGGACTTTCCTCGGCGCGGACCGAAGCCCACGACGCGATCGTCCGGCGGAACCGTACCTGAATATAACCCCACCCCCCTCCGATCCGACCATTGTGACAAGCGTCAAATGGCCGAGTGACCGCCGGGGGTGCAGGGTGGAGTTGAGATGACGGGAGGGTGACCGGAGGGGCCGAGGATCGGGGGGAACGACGCACCCAACCCCAACGAGGAGAAAGAGATGACGCCGCCGGCCCGCACCCTGAACGCTCCGGTCATCACCGTAGTCGACCCCGCAGAACGCACCCGCATCGACGCCGCGGGAACCGGGCTCTTCTACGCCATCCACCGCGAAACCGTCGCGGATGCGCACGCCGAGTTGAAGCGACGCCCGGTCAGCGCGGTCGTGGTCTCTGTCACGCGCTGTGGACACGATGCGGAGCGGCGGATGGCGAGTGTGGTGCGCGAGTTCCCGATGGTCCCCACCGTCGCGCTCCTCGGCACCGCGCTTCCCGCGCCCGAGACGTTGATGCAGCTCGGGCAGGCCGGCGTGACGCGGTTGGTCGATGTCCGTGTGCCCGCCGGCTGGATGCGGTTGCGTCATCTCCTCACGGAGGAGGCGGCCCAGGAGGTCGAGCGACGCACCCTCTTGGCAGTGCGGGGCGAGGTCGGGGAGGCGCCCGCCGATGTCTGGCGCTTCTTCGAGGCGGTGTTGGATCGCCACGACCCGGCACATACGGTCCGCGACCTCTGCGGTCGGCTCGGCGTCGTCCCCAGCACCCTCATGAGTCGCTTCTTTCGGGCCAGGCTCCCGGCCCCGAAGCGCTACCTCGCCTATGCCCGACTGCTCCGCGCCGCACGCCTCTTCGAGGATCCCGGACATTCGGTCGCGGACGTCGCGATCGCGTTGCGCTACTCCTCCCCGCAGAGCTTCAGCCGCCACCTGCGACTCTACTTCGGGATCCCCGCCGGTCAGTTCCGTCGGGAGATGACGAGCGAGCGGATGTTGGAGCGGTGGATGGCGGAGTTGGTGCGGCCGCATCTGGCCGCGCTGCGCACCTTGCGTCCGCTCGCGCTCAAGGCGGGGATGCCGGAGCGTCCCCCGCGCGTCCTTCCCCCCTCGGTGCGCGACCGCCGGGCCGCCTGGCAGGCCCGGGCCCGATGATCGCGCCGCCGGTCACATCCGGGCGACGATCTCCGAGGCGCGGGCGAGGGCGGCCACGGCGAGACCGGCCGCTTCGAGCGCCTCACGTCCTCCCTCCTCGCGATCGACCACCGCGAGCACACCCACCACCGTCGCACCGGCCGCGCGCAGCGCCGCGACCGCCTTGAGCGCGGACCCCCCGGTGGTGATCACATCCTCGATCACCACCACCCGATCGGTCGGGAGGAACGCCCCCTCCACCAACTTGCCCGTGCCGTGGGTTTTCGCTTCCTTCCGCACGGTGAACGCGCGGATCGGCGTGCCGGCGAGCTGGCTGGCGTAGGCGATCGCGTAGCTCACCGGGTCGGCGCCGAGGGTGAGCCCACCGACGCTGTCGGCCGTCCACCCGCGCTCGCGAAGGGTCGCGAGTCCGAGCGGCCCGATCAACGAGAGCCCCTCGGGGTGCATCGTCGTGAGTCGGGCGTCGATGTAGAGGTCCGACTGCCGGCCGGACGCGAGGGTGAACGATCCGCGCGTGGCGCTGCGCTGGGCGAGGAGGTCGAGCAGGCGGGTGTGCGGGGTCATGGCGGGGACGCTACGGGAGCGGGCCGCAGGGGTCAATCGGTAGGACGATCGGCGCGATCAGGGGGACGATGCTCGGATGGGTGCTCGCGACGGTCCTGGCCGTCGCCTTGGTGGTCTTCCTCCTCTCGGCGCGGGCGCAACGGCGCCGGCTCCGGGAACGGAGCGCCGAGCTCGAACACCTCTCCTTCGAACTCGCGCGCGCCAATCGCGCCAAGTCGGAGTTCCTCGCCAACGTCTCGCACGAGCTTCGTACTCCCCTGGCTGCGATCGTCGGGTTCGTGGACCTCCTGCGCGACGGCTCCTACGGCGAGCTCGGCCCCCGCATGGTCGGGCCGGTGGAGCGGATCCAGAGCTCCGCCGAGCACCTGCAATCGCTCGTGGACCAGATCCTCGACCTCGCCCGCCTCTCCGCTGGCCGGCTCGACGTCCACCCCGAGCCCCTCTCGCTCCGCGCCTTCGTGATCGACGTCGCGAGTGAGATCGAGCCGCTGGTGATCGAGAAGGGGTTGGCGCTCTCGATCCAGGTCCCGGCCACCCTGCCGCGCGTCTCCACCGACCCGACCCATCTGCGGCAGATCCTCGTCAACCTCCTCGGCAACGCGGTGAAGTTCACGCCCGCGGGGGGGATCACGGTGCGCGCGAGTCTCGTCCCCGACGGCGCGGTGACGAGCTACACCCAGACGGCGACGAAGCGGCCACTGCTCACGGCGGGCGGGACCTGGATCGCACTGCAGGTGGTCGACACCGGGATCGGGGTCGCCGAGAAGGATCAGGAGCGGATCTTCGAGGAGTTCGAGCAGGTGGAGTCGGGATCGCGCTCCGATTCGGCGCGCCGCGGGACCGGGCTCGGGCTCTCGATCACACGGCGCCTCGCGCGGCTCTTGGGCGGGGACATCACGCTGGAGAGCGCGCCGGAGCGGGGATCGACCTTCACCTGCTGGCTCCCGGTGGAGCCGGGGATCAAGGCTTAGCGGCCGAACAGCCCCTTCATCTTCGAGAACAACCCGCCCTCCGACTCCGCGGGGAAGGGATCGGTGAGCGCCGCCGAGAGCGCCGCAGCGAAGGTGACGGTGTCGGGATAGCGATCCGCCGGGGTCCGGGCGAGCGCCTTCATCACCACCGCCTCGACCGCGTCGGTGAAGAGCCGATCGGGGTTCGCCTTGTTCAGCGGGGTCGGGGGCGCCTTCAGCAGCTGCGCGAACATCTCGCGCGGGTTCTTCGCGGCGTAGGGGAGCGATCCGGTGAGCAGCTGATACGCCATCGTCGCCAACGAGTACTGGTCGGCCGCCGTGGAGACGATCTCCCCGGAGAGGGCCTCGGGGGCCACGTACATGAGCGTCCCCACGAAGAATCCCGCCCGCGTGAGCCGCTGGTCCGCCGTGGCGTTGGTGGCGGTCGCGATCCCGAAGTCCAGGAGCTTCACCGTCCGCGTCTCGGGGTCGTAGATGCAGTTGTCCGGCTTGAGGTCGCGGTGGACGATCCCCACCTGATGCGCCGCCCCGACCGCGCCGGCGATCTGGGTGACGATCGTCGCCACCTCGTCCGGTGGGAGTGGGGCGTGCTGGCGGAGATAGCTCTCGAGGAGCTCGCCCGGGGCCCACTCCAACACGAGGTAGGGGAGCCCATCGACCTCGCCCGACGCGATGGTGCGAATCACGTTCGGGTGCGTGACCTTGGCGCCGAACCCCCCCTCCCGTACGAAGCGGGCGACGGCGGTCTTATCCGCCCGCAGCTTCTCGCGCAGGACCTTGAACGCCACCGTCCCGTGGGTGGGGTGGGTGGCCCGGTAGACCGTGGCGGTCCCCCCTTCGCCGACGCGGTCGATGAGGGTGTACCCGGCGAGGGCGGTGCCGACGAGCGCGTCACGTGTCATGGCGGCGAAGCTAGGGTGGCCCGGGGATGGGAGCAAGCAGCGTGCCGTATCGTGGCGGATCGCGGCGCACCCCGGTCGCGCACGGTGGGGTAGATTGTACCGTGATGGCACACCGGCGCGTGGTCCTCCCGCTCATGAGCCTACTCCTCGCCTCCGTGGTGAGTGGGTGCGGGGCGTCGCGCGGGGGCGCGACCGACGGGGCGCGTCCGGGCCAACCCTCACCGACCGGACGCCGCCCCGCCCCGAGCGTCCCACGTGGGGCGCAGGCCCTCTCCTTCGACGCCACCGCGCTCTATCGCCAGATGGGGATGCTCGCGCGCGGGATGCCCTTCCCCCTCCTGGGACGTGTCGCGGCCTTCGCCTCGCCCGCACCCGATACCACCCACGTGGTGGTCGCGGTCTCCTTCCCCGCGGTCGCGCTCACCTTCGCGCGCCAGTCGGACACCCGATTCCGCGCCGGCTACATCGCGACCATCGAACTCGCGCAGGACGGGCAGACCATCGCCCGACGCGAGGTGCAACAGGAGGTGCTCGTCGGCACCTATCGTGAGACCACGCGCGGCGACGAGAGCATCTTCCATCAAGAGGTGCTCGACGTCCCACCCGGGAGTTACACCCTCACCGTCGTCGTGCGTGACGAGTCGTCCCAGCGGTCGGTGGAGGAACGCGCGGCCCTTCGCATCCCACGCCTCGGCCCCGGCGGGATCGGGACCCCCGTGCCGGTCCTCGAGGCCACGGCGCGCGACACCACCGACAGTCTCCCCGCCCTCGTGATCGCCCCCTCGGGGACCGCGGTGATCGGACGCGACTCGATCATCCCGGTCTACATGGAGGCCTACGACCTCCCCGGGTCCACCGCGCCCCTCCGCCTCCTGATCCGGAACGAGACCGGGCGCGTCCTCTGGACCGACACCCTCGCGCTCCCGACCCGTCGCGGTCTCGCCGCGGGGATCGTGGACATCCCGGTCTCGCGCATCGGGATCGGCGTCGGCCAACTCTCGCTCACGCGCGACGGGGCCCGCGACACCGTCTCGTCCTACGTCTTCGTCAGCTTCGGGGCAGGACTCCCCGTGGCGACGTACGACGACATGCTCTTCTATCTCCGGTATTACGCCACGCCGGCGCGGATCAATGCGCTGCGCGACGCCCCGCCGGAGGGGCGCCCCGCCGCCTGGAGCGCCTTCGTCCAAGCCACGGACCCCGACCCGCGCACCACCACCCACGAAGAGCTCAACGCCTACTTCGACCGCCTCGTCCGCGCGAATCAGCGCTTCAGCGACGAAGCCGGTGTGGGATGGCAATCCGATCGCGGACGCGTCTTCATCGTCCTCGGGGAACCGGACCAACTCATCGAGCCCCAACTCAACGACATGAGTCGGAATCGGCAGCAGGTCTGGATCTATCAGGCGATGAACCTGCAACTCACCTTCTTCGATCAGACGGGCACCGGGCGGTGGCGTCTCACGCAAGCGAGTGAGGTGCGGTTCGAGACGGAGTTCCGTCGACGTCTGCGGTGACCGCTCCCCCTCCGACCCCCTGGCTCGGAGAGCTCGGTCGCAAGGCGATCCATCTCTGCTCCGCGCTCTTCCCTCTGGCCCTCGCCTTCGCCTGGGTCCCTCGCGCCGCCGTCCTCGCCCTCCTCGGCGCCGGCCTCGTGGTCGCGGCGGTGATCGAGATCGGACGGCGCCGGAGCGCGGCCCTCCAGCGCTGGTTCCTTTCTTGGTTCGGATGGATGCTCCGCCCCCATGAGACGACACAGCTCACCGGGGCGAGCTGGATCCTCCTCGCCATGTTCGGTGCGGTCCTCTTCCTGCCCCCCTCGGTGGCGATCGCCGCGCTCTGGG
>CAIVJV010000315.1 GCA_903906325.1 uncultured Gemmatimonadota bacterium | reverse complement strand
GTCGCGACCGCTCCCGTGTAGAACGCGTCGCGGCCACCTGTCGCGATCGCCTCCAACGTCGCGGCGAGCGCGGGTTGGACCAGGCGATCCCCAGGACGGAGCGCCTCGCCATCCGGCATCAGGAGCCGCATCGCAGCCGTGTCGGTCGCGAGCTTCTCGCGAGAGGAGGCGATCGTTCGGGAGAGGAGCGGCCCGACGATGAACCCCTCGCGCGCGAGTCGGATCGCCGGTGCCATCACCTGCGCGAGCGGGAGCTTCCCGAACCGCCGATGGGTCTCGAGGAGCCCCGCGACCATCCCCGGCGTCGCGGCGATGCGACCGGGCCGACGGGTCGCCGGTGCCTCGGCCTCGCCCCACGCGGGATCCTCGCCGGTGCGCGGATAGAACGAGAGGTGCGAGGCCCGCTTGGCCGACGCGTCGAAGTGGAGCATCGCCCCACCGCCCCCGATCCCCGTCTGGGAGATGTCGGTGACCGAGAGCGCGAAGGCCACCGCCACCGCCGCATCGCCGGCTGTCCCCCCCGCGCGGAGGATCTCGGCGCCGGCCGCGGCGGCATCGACCTGCGACGCGACGACCATCCCGCGCGGACCTTCGGCACGCTTCCCACTGGCGGGCGTCAGCGCGGAGGGGTCGCCGGGCCCTCGCCCGCAGGCCGCGAGGATGAGGAGGGCCGCGTAGGCGGCGAGAGGTCGAGTCGTCAGGGGATCCGCGTCCGTTCGAGGAAGCGGAAAACGTAGCGCCGGTCAGCGCTCCGAGGGAATCGGGAAGCGCACGCCCGCCAGGACGCCGTCAGGGATCCCATCCAAGACCGCCCCGTCGCCGCTGGGGTCCGCCGCGACCATCGCCCCTTCGAGCATCGCCCGATGCACCAGCTGTTCGATCACCTCGGGGGCCTGCCGCCAGGCCGACTCCGAGAAGATCAACTCAGCCAATGCTCCCATCTCGGCGGCGGTCTGCGCCCGCTGGAGTCCCTCGACCGCTTTGCCGTTCGCCCGTGCGGCGCCGCGAAGGGACGCCACCCGCTGCTGGCGCCACCGCGCCGCATCGGCATGGAGCGTCGTATGGATGACCGACGCGAGATCCCCCCCATGGGTGGCGAGCGAGAGCGTCGGGACCACGAGGGTCCGCTCCTTCACCGGCGCAGGGAGCCCGTCCATGAGCGCGGTGACGGCATCGGTCGTCCCACCGATGAGGATCGGCTCATGCGCCTGCGCCAGCACCGGGATCCGATGGCGCACCTGGGCGAGCATCCGCTCGGTGGCGTCCTGCTTGATGCGCCGCTCCTCGTCGGCGCCGGTCGCGCCACGGGTCCCCGAGTGGAATCCCGCCTTCGCCGGCCGCCCCATCGTCGGGCCGATCCCGTGCACCGGCTCCGACTCGAACTGTTCCAGCGCCACGAGATGCTCCCCCTCCCAGCGCCCGATGCGGGCATGCCCGCGATCGGCCTGCACGATCAGCGCGTGCGTGTCGGTCGCGACCAGGAGATAGGGGACGATCTGTGGTCCGAGCCCCCAGTGGGCCGAGGTCTCTCGGATGTCGGGGATCTCACGCGCGACGGTCTCACCCTCCGCGGTGGCGAAGCAGACCCACCCCATGGTGGATGGCGGGGCATCCTCCTGTGGGAGGCGAGCGAGCACCGCGGTGGCACAGCGCTCGAAGGCATCACGCTCGGGGCGCGCCGCCTGCGCGAGGGTATGCCGGATGTCGTTGATCCCCTTCCGCAGCTTCACCTGCCACGCATGACGCGTCGCGGGGTCGGCGGGCGACGCCTCGACGTAGACGCTCAGGGTGGGGAGGTCGCGATGATCGCGCACGAAGCGCACGAGGTCGGCGGGGAGACGCATCTGGGATCTCCGAAGCGGGGATGAGAGGAAGTACCCTCACCTTCGCGTCGAGGTCCGGACCTCGCTATCGGGAAAGCAAGCCAGCCGCTTCAGGAAATCCCCGACGGTAACGCCCGGGGTGCGGCCGGACGCCGAGTGGCGTGCGCCGCATCAGCCGCCGGCGACGATCCGCCACACCTGCGCCACGAGGAAGCAGGTGATGAAGCCGAGCCCGACGGGGAGCAGGGTCGCCACCGCGGTCCACTTCGCGCTCCGTGTCTCCTGCCAGATCGTGTAGATCGTGGTCGAGCATGGATTATGCAGGAGACTGAACAGCTTCAGGCAGAGCCCCGTGAGTGTCGTCCATCCTTTCGCCCGGAGCAGCGTGCCGATCTCCG
>CAIVJV010000314.1 GCA_903906325.1 uncultured Gemmatimonadota bacterium | reverse complement strand
AGGCCGCTGACCTGCTCGCTCGGCGCTTCGGTGCCCTGCGCGCCGCACCGGCCCCCAGCCTCGCGCCGCCCGGCTGGCCCGCCACCTTCACCGAGCGGGTCGAGCCGCGCGACCGCGCCCAGACCGCCTTGGCGATGCTCTTCCCGGGCCCGGCACGGGCCGACGCCACGCGCTTCGAGGCGGAGCTGCTGACGGGGATCGCGAGTGGCCTCGGGGGTCGACTCTTCGAGGCGCTGCGGGACCGGCGCTCGCTCGCCTACACGTTGCTCGCTCGCCCCCTCTCGCGTCAGCGCGCGGGCGCCATCGCCGCCTACATCGCCACCTCCCCGCATCGCGAGGCGGAGGCGCGCGAGGGGCTCCTGGGAGAGCTGCAGCGCTTCGTGGAGGTGCCGGTGACCACGGAGGAACTCGAGCGGGCCCGACGCTACGCGATCGGCGTGTGGCAGATCCGTCAGGCCTCGGGGAGCGCCGTGCTCGGGGCGATCGCGGAGGCCTGGCTGCACGGGACGCTCGCCGAGGTCGCGCGCTATCCGGATGACCTCGCGCGGGTGACGCCGACGAGCCTGCAGGAGGCGGCGCAGCACTGGTTCGACGCGTCGCGCCGGGTCGAGGGGATCGTGCGCGGGCGGTCCGCATGAGGCGCCAGGGCGCCGGCCTGCTCACGACGATGCTCGCGACGATGCTCACGACGATGTTGGGGTCGACGGCGCTCCTCGCGCAGGCCGGTCCCGCCACGCGGTCCGCCGCGATGCCGCAGGTGGAACGCCGGCTCGAGGTCGCGCCCACCCCGGCGGCCGGGATCGCCGCCGGCCTCGGCGTGAATGTCAGGGCGGGGTACTACGCCCGCGTCGGGATGCACGCCGCCGCCGGCGTCGCGCGCCGTGGGGACGGCGTCGTCGGGGTGCAGCGGCTCGAGGCGGTCTCCCGTTTCCTCTTCGATCCCTTCGGCGAGTTCCCTCGCGGCCTCTACGGCGGAGGCGGCTTCGCCGTCCGGCACGTCCCCGGCGCACCGATCCGCGGGGACCTCGTCGTGGTGGTGGGGATGGAGGGTCCGCTCGGGACGCGGCGCACGGTCCCCGCGCTCGAGGTCGCGCTCGGGGGCGGGGTGCGACTCTCCCTGGTCGTCCGATCCCGACGACCGTCCGGGCGCTGACCACCGGCCGATGACGAACGAGGCCCCGCGATCCGAGGGATCGCGGGGCCTCTGGTCAGGCCGACCTTCGGTGGGTCAGGCGGTCGCTGGTTCGGGCCGCTTGGTCGGCGCCGCGAAGCGCTCCCCGAGGACGCGGAGCTCCGCGATCTGCCGGCTGCCGAGCTCGTGGTAGCGCTCGGCCAGGTACTTCATCGTGTCATCGAACCACTCGTGCTGATGCTCGGGCTCGGAACCGATCACGCCGCAGGTGATCACATGCTGGAAGAGCTCGTCGCGGGCCTGATCGAATGCGGAAGGGGTGGCCGGCACCGCCGGTCCACGGGAACGCTGTCTGCTCATCTCGTCCGGTTATGAGGTCGGAGGGACGGACCTTGGGATCCGTCCGTGAAAGGTAACCGAACCGGGCCCGAACTCCTACCCCATCACATCAGCGTCATGGCAGATTATCCCCTGACCTGATCCCCTCTCCCCCAGCCCGACGCTCAGGAGTCTCCCGTGGCGAAGTCGACGCAGGCCAAGAACAGATCCTTCGGTGCCCTCCTCACGGTGGTCGCGGTGGTGGGCGTGGTGGTCCTCGGGTACGTCGCCTCGCGCCCGACCCCGGTGATCACCCTGGATCCCGCGGCCGCGGCCGGCCTGACGCCCGGCGGGATCGTCATCGGGAGCCCCGATGCCCCCGTGGAGGTGATCGAGTTCGCGGACTTCGAGTGCCCTGGGTGCGGCTACTTCGCCACGCTGCACGAGCCGGACATCAAGGCGCGGCTCGTGAACACGGGCCAGATGCGCTTCCGGTTCATGGACTTCCCGCTCGACATCCATCGCAATGCCGTCGCCGCGCACAACGCGGCCCACTGCGCCAACGCGCAGGGGCAGTTCTGGGTGATGCACGACATGCTCTTCGCCACGCAGGAGCGGTGGAACTCGCAGGCGGCGCGGGACCCCAAGCGGGTCCGCAAGATCATGATCGAGCTCGCCGAGTCGGTCTCCCTGGACGCCAAGGCCTTCGCCGCCTGCTACGATTCCGGCGAGATGCTCCCGCAGATCGCGGCGAACCGTCGCGAGGCGGAGCGGCTCCGCATCCAGTCGACGCCGACCTTCAAGATCGGCGACAAGGTCTATCCGGGGAGCCTCACCTACGATCAGATGCGGCTCTATGTCGAGGCCGAGCGACTCCGGCTCGACTCCGCGGCGGCGAAGTCCGCGATGCCCTGATCCCTGATCCCTGACGCTCACCCCTCCTGGTCCGCGTAGCGGGCCT
>CAIVJV010000313.1 GCA_903906325.1 uncultured Gemmatimonadota bacterium | reverse complement strand
GGGATTACGCCTACGAGCGCGGCACGAGCCGCCGCACCCTCACCGGGACCGATCCTCGCTCATGGGCTCGGAAATCGTGGGTGATCGGCGTGCGCCTCGGCGGTGTCGATCGTGCCTACGATTGGAATGCCCTGCTCCGCCAGGGGGCGATCAACGACACCCTGGCGGGACGTCCGATCGTCCTGGTCGTCGCCACCGACAGCGCGAGCTTCTTCGCCTTCGCACGGCCCGACGCGGCCACGATCTTCGCGCGGGACGGAGACTCCCTGCGGGCCGGGGATCGCGCCGTGGGCTTCGGCGGCCGCGGCCCTCGCGATACGCTGCGCGTGATCACCGCGAGCCAAGAGTTCTGGCACAGCTGGCAGAGCTTCCACCCGGGCACGACGCGCTATCCCTGACCCTCGCCCGCGATCGGGGCGGTCCGGTACCTTTCAGCCATGACCCAGATCCTCCCAGACGACGTCGGCCGCGGCTTCTCCACCCGCGCCATCCACGCGGGCCAGCGCCCGGACCCCACGACGGGCACCATCATGCCCCCGATCCACCAGACCTCGACCTACGCCCAGGAGGCGCTCGGGGTCCACAAGGGGTATGAGTACGCGCGGAGCAAGAACCCGACGCGCGAGGCCCTCGAACGGAATGTGGCGAACCTCGAAGGCGCGAAGCATGGGTTCGCCTTCTCGTCGGGGATGGGGTGCTTCGACACGCTCATGAAGCTCTTCCGCGCCGGCGATCACCTCGTGATCGGATCCAACGTCTACGGCGGGACCTTCCGCCTCGTCGATAAGATCATCCAGCACTACGGGATCGCGATTGCCTGGGTCGACACGCGGGACCCGCAGCGGATCGAGGACGCGATCCGCCCGAACACCAAAGGACTGGTCCTCGAGACGCCGACGAACCCGCTGATGCACCTCACGGACATCGCGGCGGCGAGTACCATCGCGAAGCGGGCCGGCGCCCTCACGATCGTCGACAACACCTTCGCCTCCCCCTACCTCCAGAACCCGCTCGCCCTGGGCGCCGATCTGGTCTGGCACTCGAGCACCAAGTACCTCAACGGTCATTCCGACCTGCTCGGCGGTGTGGCGGTGATGAATGACGACGCGCTCGCCGCGCGCGTGCAGTTCGCCCAGAACTCCGGGGGCGCCGTGCCCGGCCCGATGGACGCCTGGCTCACGCTCCGCGGGATCAAGACGCTCCCACTCCGCATGCGCGCACACGACGCGAATGGCCGCGCCATCGCACGGTGGCTCGCCGATCGCCTCGGCGCGGAGCGGGTCTTCTATCCTGGCCTCCCGTCGCACCCCCAGCACGAGCTCGCCACACGGCAGATGCGGGGCTTCGGGGCGATGGTCTCCTGCGAGACGGGCTCACGCGATCACGCCGACCGCATCGTCCGACGCCTGCGGATCTTCACCCTCGCCGAGTCGCTCGGTGGGGTGGAGTCGCTCGTCTGTCAGCCGGCGGGGATGACCCACGCCTCGATCGAGCCCGCGCGGCGCCTCGAGATCGGGATCACGGACGGGTTGCTCCGCTTCTCGGTGGGGGTGGAGGACCTCGAGGATCTCCTCGAGGATCTCGAGCAGGCCTTTCAGGGGATCTGAGCCGCCGCGATGAAGATCCTCCTCGTCGGGAGCGGGGGACGCGAGCACGCCCTCGCGTGGAAATTGACGCGCGATGATCCGACGGTGGAGATCATCGCCGCCCCGGGCAATGCGGGGATCGCCGCCATCGCGCGGTGCGTCCCGACCAAGGTCACCGACCTCGATGGCCTAATCGCATTGGCCAAGGCCGAAGGGGTCGCCTTCACCGTGGTCGGCCCCGAGGCGCCGCTCGAGGCGGGGATCGTCGATCGGTTCCGCGCCGAGGGGCTCCCGATCTTCGGCCCGACGGCGGCCGCGGCGCGGATCGAGACGTCGAAGCACTTCGCGAAGTCGCTGATGCTGCGCTCGGGGATCCCGACGGCGCGCGCCGAGACCTTCACCGAGGTGGCGGCGGCGAAGGCGGCGGTGCGCATGCACTCCCTTCCCGTCGTGATCAAGGCATCGGGGATCGCCGCCGGGAAGGGCGTGGTGATCGCGCAGTCCCTCGAGGAGGCGGACGCCGCGATCGAGATGATGCTCGTGGAGCAGGCGTTCGGCGCGGCGGGAGCCGAGGTCCTGGTCGAGGAGTTCATGCAGGGAGAGGAGCTCTCGCTCTTCGCCCTCACCGATGGCTCGCATCTCCTCCCCTTCATCGCGGCGCAGGACCACAAGCGGATCGGCGAAGGCGATACCGGACCCAACACCGGGGGGATGGGGGCCTATGCCCCGGTCGCGATCGCGACGCCCGCGCTGATGGACGAGGTGATGGGGCGGATCCTCCGGCCGACCCTCGCGGCGATGCGCGAGGCGGGGTGCCCGTTCACCGGGCTCCTGTATGCGGGGTTGATGCTCACGGCCGATGGGCCGAAGGTCGTGGAGTTCAACTGTCGGTTCGGGGATCCTGAGACGCAGGCGCTGCTCCCGCTGATGGCCTCGAGCCTCCTGACCCCGATGCGCGCGATCGCACGCGGGGAGTCGATCGCGGGGTTCCTCCCGCTCACCTGGGAGGCGGGGGCCTCCGTGACCACGGTCGTGGCGGCCGCCGGCTATCCGGGCAGGGTGCGCTCGGGCGATCCGATCGAGGTACCGACCGACACCGCATCACGCTGGACGTTCCACGCGGGCACCACGCGCGACCCCCAGGGGACGCTCGTGACGAGCGGGGGGCGGGTGGTCGCGGTCACGGCCGTCGCACCGACGATCGCCGAGGCGCAGCGGGTGAGTGCGGCGGGGGCAGCGGCGGTGCGGTTCGCCGGAGCGCAGTTCCGTCGTGATATCGGGTGGCGCGAGCTCGCGCGCGGCTAGTCCGCGCATGCCGGAACTCCCCGAGACCGAGACCATCGCGCGGGACCTCGACGCCGCGCTCCGAGGGGCGACGATCGATGCGGGGGAGATCGTCCGCGCGGACGTCCTGCGGGATACGACGCCGGCCGCCCTGCGCCGCGCGATCGCCGGCGCGACCATCCGCGGCGTGCACCGCCGGGCGAAGAGCATCGTCATCGACTGCGCACCCGCCGCCCCCGACGCCACCATCCAGCACCTCGTCGTGACCCCGCGCTTCACCGGGGCGCTCCTCCTCACCGCACCACGGGACGACCGCTACACCTGTCTCCGCTTCGCGCTGCGAGATGGTCGCACCCTGTGCTACCACGATGTCCGGCGACTCGGGACGGTCGCCGGGCACGATATGAGGCGCCACGCCGAGTGGCAGGGGGCGCTCGGCCCGGAGCCGCTCGATCCGACGTTCACCGTGGACGCGCTCTGGGGCTCGCTCCGTGGCTCCCGCCAGGCGATCAAGACCGTGCTGATGGACCAGCGGCGCCTCGCCGGTGTGGGGAACATCTACGCCAACGAGGCGCTCTTCCGGGCGGGGCTCCGCCCCACGCGCGCGGCGCGCTCGCTGCGCCGCCGCGAGGCCGACGCGCTCCTGCGATCCCTGCGGGAGGTCCTCGCCGCATCCATCGCCCTCCGCGGGACGACCTTCCGCGACTTCCAAGACGCCTACGGCGCACGCGGCGGCTTCGCCGCGCATCTCGCCGTCTACGGGCGCGCCGACGCCCCCTGCGTCACCTGTGGGACCGTGCTGCGCGCCACCCACCGTCTCGCAGGGCGCCAGACCGTCTGGTGCCCCACCTGCCAGCGCTGAGATGCCCGCCCGCCGCCGTCGCCGCCGCCCCGTCGCACCGACCCCCACGGAGCTCGCCCGCATCGAAGCGATGCGCGCGGTGGTGAAGGCGGAGGCGCGTGAGGAGCCGGGGGTCTATCGCATGACCTCGCCTGAAGGCGAGGTGATCTACGTGGGCAAATCCAAATCGCTCCGCACGCGACTGCTGAGCTATTTCCGCGCGCAATACCCGCGCGACAAGGGCGCTCGCATCCTCCGGCAGGCCGCGACGCTCGTCTGGGATCCGCTCCCGAGCGAGTTCGATGCCCTCCTCCGCGAGCTGCAGCTCATCAAGCAGCTCAGGCCTCGCTACAACGTCGCGATGAAGCGCGATGCCCGCGCCTACGCCTTCGTGCGTCTCTCGCAGGGTCCTGCCCCACGCCTCCACATCGTCCGCTCGGCGGGCCTCGACGAATCCGCCACCTACTACGGCCCCTTCCGTGGGGCCTACCAACTCGAAGAGGCGGTGCGCGCCCTCAATGACGTGCTCGGGCTCCGCGACTGTGCGCTCGGCACCCCGATGTTCTTCCCCGACCGACCCGACCTGGGCCCGGCACGCACCCGGACCCCTGGGTGCATCCGCCATGAGATCGGGAAGTGTCTCGGTCCGTGCATCGGCGCGGCCCCCGAGACGGCCTATCTGACGCAGGTACAGACCGCGCTCGCCTTCCTGGAGGGGGAGACGGAGACCCCCCTCACCCCGCTGCGAGACGAGATGGCGCGCGCGAGCGAGGCCCTCGACTTCGAACGGGCGGGGCTCTGGCGCGACAAGGTTCGCAGCCTCGAGGCCCTTCGCGAGCAGTTCGCGCGGCTGCGGTTCGCGCTCGAGTCCCTCAGCTTCGTCTATCGCATCCCCGGGGCATCACCGGAGACCGACCGCACCTACGTGATCCGTCGCGGACGGGTCCGCCATGCGTGCGCCACGCCACGCACGGCGCGCGAGCGGGGGGCGCTGACCCAGCGGATCCGAGAGGTGCTCACGCCTGACGAGAGCGAGCGCACCACGGTCCCCGGTCATGAGGTCGATGAGGTGCTCTTGGTGGCGGCGTGGTTCAAGCGGAACCCCAAGGAACTCAAGCGGACGAAGCCGCTAGCCTAGCGCGAGCAACTCCGCCTCGACGCGCCCCTCTTCGATTCGCAACACTCCCACGCTTGGCTGCAGATCGAACCGCCGCGGGCCCGCGGCGCCGGGATTGATGATCAGCCGCCCATCGATCCAATCGATGCTCTGTCGGTGGGTATGTCCGAAGACGCAGACCTGCGCCGCGTAACGGGCCGCGACCTGCGCGGGCTTCGGCCGGCCGAGCTCATGCCCATGCTGCACGTGGATCGTCACGCCGCCGATGATCAGATCGAGCGCCTCATGCAGGCGGCGATCCCCTGGGAGGTCACAGTTCCCGTAGACCGCCTCGACCGGCGCGATCAGGGCCAACTCATCGAGGATCTCGTCCCCACAGACATCGCCAGCATGAAGGATGCGATCGACGCCGGCGAACGCGGGGTGCACGTCGGCCCGGAGCAGGCCGTGCGTGTCAGCGATCAGTCCGATCCGAATCACCGGCCCCCCAGCGCGGGGCGAGGGTGTTGGGCACGCCGAGATGATCGAGCGCGCGCGCGACGACGAAGTCGACCATCTCCGCGATGGTCGTCGGCCGGTGATAGAAGCCCGGCGCCGCGGGCATCACAGTGGCGCCCGCGAGGGTCACCTGCCGCATGTTCTCGAGGTGGATCAGGGAGAGCGGGGTCTCGCGGGTGACCAGGAGCAAGGGCCGTCGCTCCTTGAGCGCCACATCGGCGGCGCGCTCCACCAAGGAGCGTGAGGTCCCGGCGGCGATGCTCGCGACGGTCCCCATCGAGCAGGGACAGATCACCATCCCGCCGGCGAGGGCGGACCCCGAGGCCGGCGTCGCGCCACGGTCCTGATCGTCGAAGACCGTGACCAACGCGTCGAAGCGCGCCGCCCCGACCGCCCCGCGGAGGCCGGCGAGATCCCCGACCTCACTCTCGGTGCGCAGGAGCCGGAACCCATGGGACGAGACGATGAGTTGCACCCGGCGACCCGCCACGAGCAGCTGCTCGAGCAACCGGATGCCGTAGGGCGCGCCAGAGGCGCCGGTGATCGCCATGACGATCGGCGCCTGCGGATCGACGGGGCGCATCAGGCGAGCCACCGGTCGACGAGGACCGCGGCGAGGAAGGTCATCGAGATCACCCCGTTCATGGTGAAGAAGGCGGCATCGAGCTTGGAGAGGTCGTCGGACGAGACGAGGGAATGCTCATACGCGAGGAGCGCCGCGACGACCGCGACGCCGACCCAGGCGGCGACGCCGAGCCCGACGGCCCAGCTGGTGAGCGCGAGCGCCACCACCGTCACCGTGTGCAGCACGCGTGAGACGAGGATCGCGCGCGGGACGCCGAGCGCGGCGGGAATCGAGTGCAATCCCTGCGACCGATCGAAGGTGACATCGGGCAAGGCATAGAGGATGTCGAACCCCGCCGACCAGGTCATGACCCCCACCGTGAGGGCGATCAGCACCCACCACGGCTCGCTCCACGCCCCCGTCACCGCGAGGTACCCTCCCACGGGCGCGATCGCGAGCCCGAGGCCCAAGACCAGATGCGCGTAGCGCGTGAAGCGCTTGGTGAACGAATAGAACGAGACCCAGCCGAGGG
>CAIVJV010000312.1 GCA_903906325.1 uncultured Gemmatimonadota bacterium | reverse complement strand
CTGACCGAGGCCTCGCTCGAGGATGTGGCGACCTTCTTCCGCACCTACTACACGCCGGACAACGCGGTGCTGACGATCGCGGGGGACTTCGACGCGACCGAGGCGCGCGCCCTCGTCGCGCGGCACTTCGGTGAGATCCCGCGGGGCACCGGACGGCCCGCACTCCCCGATATGTCGCTCCCTCCGACCTTCGGGGGGCGCCGGCGCGAGGTGGTGGAGGATGCCGTGGTCGCGCCGCGGGTCTTCCTCGCCTTCCGCATCCCGCCGGCGGGAGCTGACGCTTGGTATGCGGCCTATCTCCTCTCCGCGGTGCTGGGTTCCGGCGAGGCGTGCCGACTCGACACCGCCCTCGTCCGCGATCAGGCGATCGCCACCTCGGCGAGTGCGTACACCTATGATCTGACCAAGGGGAGCGATCTCCTGGTGGTCGATGTCACCGCCCGACCCGGGACCGAACCTGCCGCGCTCGAGGCGGCGGTGGAGGGGGTGATCGACCAGCTGATCGCTGACGGGGTGCACGAGACGGAGCGTCGTCGTGCGTTGGCGTTGCTCGAGACCGCGTGGGTGACCGAACTCCAATCCGCGGGTTCGCGGGCCGACGCGCTCTCCAAGTTCGCGACCTATCACGGTGACCCCACCCTGCTCAACGCCGAGCTCGCGCGCTACGAGGGGGTCTCGACCGAGGAGGCCACGGCGTTCGCGCGGCGCTATCTCCTCGCGGAGAACCGCGCGACGTTGCTCTACGTGCCGCGCGCCGCGGCGGTCGTAGCCGCCGCAGCGGGGGCCGCATGAGCGCGCCGATGGCGGGACTCCCTCCGCGGCCGCAGCCAGGGACGCCGCGTCCCTATCACTTCCCGGCGGTGCATCGCACCACCCTGCCGAACGGCGTGAAGGTGCTCGTCGTCCCGATGCCTCGGCTGCCGATCGTCACGGCGATGACGTATGTGGATGCCGGGGCGACGGCCGATCCTGCGGGAGCCGAGGGGTTGGCGGTGTTGACCGCCGCGGCGCTGACCGAGGGGATCGAAGGATATGAAGGGGTGCGGTTGATCGAGCGGTTCGAGCAGCTCGGGACCGTGGCCAGCGTCTGGGCCGATTGGGAGGGGAGTTACGCGCGGCTCACGGTGCTCAAAGCGCAGCTCGAGCCCGCCCTTGGGGTGTTGGCCGAGGTGTTGCGGGCGCCGACCTTCCCGGTGCGGGAGGTCGAGCGGTTGCGGGACATCCGGCTCGCCGATCTCGAGCAGGAGTTGGCGGAGCCGCGCGGGCTCGCCGACGAGCGATTCGACGCCTTCCTCTATGCGCCTACCACGCGCTATGCGCGGTCGATCGGGGGGACCCCGAAGACCGTCGCGGGGATCACCCGCGAGCAGATCGTGGCGTTCCATGCGACGCATTATGGGCCTGCGACCACCACCGTCGTGTTGGTGGGGGACCTCACCCCCGACGTCGCGGTGCGGATGGCCGCTGCCGTGTTCGGTGATTGGCGGCATGCGGCGGTGCGCGGGCCCGCGGCGGTCGATACCACCACCGCGAGCGCGCGGCAGATCGTGCTGGTGGAGAAGCCTGACGCGCCGCAGTCCGAGTTGCGGGTCGGGCATCTGGGTGTGCCGCGGCTCCATCCGGATCATCTCCCGATCGTCGTGATGAATGGGATCCTCGGGGGGTTCTTCTCGTCGCGGATCAATCTGAACCTCCGGGAGAAGCACGCGTTCACCTATGGCGCGTCGTCCTCGTTCGCGT
>CAIVJV010000311.1 GCA_903906325.1 uncultured Gemmatimonadota bacterium | reverse complement strand
GCCCTCCGCATACCACGGAAGGTCCGCCAGACACTGCACGAAGACATCTGCCGCATTCTCGATGCACTTGACCACCAGGTCCGTCGGCGTTGGAGCGGGACTCGGGGTGGGGCCCTGCGCGAGCAGGAGGCCCGCGGTGAGCGGGAGGGGGAGGACGCCTCGGATGAGGCGCCGGGGACGAAGGAACTGGGTCATACGGTACTCCGGATGGGAGGTGAAGGAGGATCAGTCCAACCGGGAGAGGTCCCCAGCCACGGAGGGGCGATGCATCCAGTCCGTGGGCCACGGTGCGAGGGTACCACCCGGGCACGCACCCAGCAACACCGAACGAGCGCAACTCGGTGCGTTCAACCGCAGCCCCCCTGCCCCTTGCCATCCGTTCATCCGGATGATAGGTTTTAGCGACAACCGATCCCGTGGCGATTTCGAGGCAACTTGCGGCCACGTAAAACATCCCGCTAAAGCGCCAGCCCGGTGCGCCTCGACGCCTCGGGCTTTCGTGCTTTCTGGAGTCTGCTGTGAGCTCTCTCGCCCTCCCCGTCCCCTTCCTCGTCTCCTTCGAGTTCTTCCCGCCCAAGACGGCGGAGATGGAGGAGACGCTCTGGCGGTCGATCACCCGCCTCGCCCCGCTCAACCCACGCTTTGTCTCGGTGACCTACGGCGCCGGGGGCTCGACCCGCGAGCGCACCCATCACACGGTCCGTCGCCTCATGGCGGAGACCCCCCTCGTCCCCGCGGCGCACCTGACCTGCGTGGGGGCGACCCGCGCCGAGGTCGATGCGGTCGCCGATGACTATTGGGCGGCCGGGGTACGGCATCTCGTCGCCCTCCGCGGCGATGTCCCCAATGGCGACGGCCCCTACGCGCCGACCCCGGGGGGCTACGCCTACGCCTCGGACCTCGTCGCGGGACTCAGGCGGCGCCACGACTTCGAGATCACCGTCGCCGCGTACCCCGAGACGCACCCCGAGGCGCTCTCACCGCAGGCCGACCTCGACAACCTCAAGCGCAAGATCGACGCCGGCGCCACGCGCGCGATCACCCAGATGTTCTTCGACAACTGGACCTACCTCCGCTACCTCGACCGCGTGCGGAAGGCGGGGATCACGATCCCGATCGTCCCGGGGATCATGCCGATCACGAACTTCGCGCAGACCCGGAAGTTCGCGCAGGCCACCGGGGCGACGATCCCCGCAAGCGTGGCGCGGGCCTTCGACGGACTCGATGGCGACCCGGAGACGCGGAAGCTGATCGCCGCCACCGTCGCGGCGGAGCAGTGCCAACAGCTCGCGCAGGCCGGCGTGACGGAGTTCCACTTCTACACGCTCAACCGCGCCGACCTGGCCTACGCCCTCTGCCACATCCTCGGCCTGCGCCCGCACCCACGCACCCCGGCCGAGGGGTTGCGCGGGGAGGTCACCCCCCGATGAGCTCAGCCCCGTTCACGCGCGAGACGCGCAACGCCCGCCTCCACGACGAGGCGCGCGAGCGGATCCTCATCATCGACGGCGCGATGGGGACGATGGTGCAGCAGCACCGTCTCACCGAGGCTGATTACCGCGGCGCCCGCTTCGCCGACTGGCCGCGTGACCTCCGCGGCAACAACGACCTCCTGATCCTCACCCGTCCCGACGTGGTCGGCGGGATCCATCGCGCCTACCTCGAGGCGGGCGCGAACATCATCGAGACGAGCACCTTCAACGCCACGCGCATCGCGATGGCGGATTACGGGATGGAGGAGCTGGTCCGCGAGCTCAACGTCGAGGGCGCGGCACTGGCCCGCCGCCTCTGCGACGCATTCGAAGCCCAGGACGGACGCCCGCGCTGGGTCGCCGGCGTCCTCGGCCCCACGAACCGCACCGCGAGCATCTCCCCCGATGTGAACGACCCCGGGGCGCGCAATGTGACCTTCACCGAGCTCGTCTCGGCCTACGTGGAGGCGACCGAGGGCCTCCTCGATGGCGGCGCCGACCTGATCCTCATCGAGACGATCTTCGATACGCTGAACGCCAAGGCGGCGATCTTCGCGGTGGAGGAGGTCTTCGCGGCGCGCGGCCTCCGCGTCCCGATCATGATCTCGGGGACGATCACCGACGCGAGCGGCCGCACCCTCTCCGGGCAGACCACCGAGGCGTTCTGGACCTCGGTGATGCACGCGCGCCCCTTCAGTGTGGGGCTCAACTGCGCCCTCGGCGCCAAAGAGCTCCGCGCCTACGTGCAGGAGCTCTCGCGCATCGCCGACTGCCATGTCTCGGTGCACCCGAACGCGGGCCTCCCGAACGAGATGGGGGGCTACGACGAGACGCCAGGCTTCACCGCCGCGATCCTCAAGGAGTTCGCGGAATCGGGGCTAGTGAACATCGTCGGCGGGTGCTGCGGGACGACCCCCGACCACATCCGCGCGATCGCGAACGCGGTGCGCACCGTGACACCGCGCCCGATCCCGACGCCGGCCCCGGTCCTGCGCCTTGCTGGGCTCGAGCCGCTCGTGATCGGCCCTGACTCGAACTTCGTGAACGTCGGGGAGCGCACCAACGTCACCGGCTCCAAGAAGTTCGCGGACCTGATCCTCGGCGGGCACTACGATCAGGCGCTTGAGGTCGCGCGGCAGCAGGTCGAGGCGGGCGCGGTCGTCATCGATATCAACTTCGACGAGGGGATGCTCGACGCCGAGGCCGCGATGACGCGGTTCTTGAATCTCGTGGCGACGGAGCCGGGGATCGCGAAGGTCCCGATCATGATCGACTCCTCCAAGTGGCAGGTGATCGAGGCGGGGCTCCGCTGCGTGCAGGGGAAGTCGATCGTGAACTCGATCTCCCTCAAGGAGGGGGAAGAGGCCTTCCTCCGGCAGGCCACCCTTGTGCGGCGCTACGGCGCCGCGGTGATCGTCATGGCATTCGACGAACAGGGGCAGGCCGACACCGTCGAGCGGAAGGTCGCGATCTGTGAGCGGGCATATCGACTCCTCGTGGAGCGCGTCGGGTTCCCGCCGCAGGACATCATCTTCGATCCGAACATCTTCGCCGTCGCCACGGGGATCGAGGAGCACGATCAGTACGCCCTCGCCTTCATCGAGGCGACGCGCCAGATCAAGGCGAACTGCCCGCATGCGCGGATCTCCGGCGGCGTCAGCAACGTCTCCTTCTCCTTCCGCGGGAACAACGCGGTGCGCGAGGCGATCCACTCGGTCTTCCTCTACCACGCCGTGAAGGCAGGGATGGACATGGGGATCGTGAACGCGGGCGCCCTCGTGATCTACGAGGACATCCCGGCCGATCTGCGCGAGCGCGT
>CAIVJV010000310.1 GCA_903906325.1 uncultured Gemmatimonadota bacterium | reverse complement strand
CGCCGGAGGGGGGTCACGGCGAGGGAGGCGAAGAGGAGGCGGATCGTCCACTCGCCGAGCGCATGCTCACCGGCCTTCACCGGATCGGTGCCGAGGAGCCGCGTCCCCCAGAAGAGGTCTATGAGGATCGCGGTGACGACACCGAAGACGGCGAGTGGGGGGACGAGGGCGACCCCCACGGCGACCCACCACGGCGCGGACGTGAGACCGAACCACGGACGCGTCATGTTCAGTAGTTCTTGCGAAGATCCATCCCCGCGTAGAGCGAGGCGACCTGGTCGGCGTAGCCGTTGAACGGGAGCGTGGGGATGCGCCGGAAGCTCCCGATCCGGCGTTCCGTCGCCTGGCTCCAGCGCGGATGATCGACGGCGGGATTCACATTCGCGTAGAAGCCGTACTCCGACGGGATCGCCTGCATCCACGAGCTCCGAGGCATCCGCTCCACGAGCCGGATTCGCACGATGCTCTTGATCCCCTTGAAGCCGTACTTCCAGGGGACGACGAGCCGGAGCGGCGCCCCGTTCTGCGGCGGGAGCTCACGCCCGTACACACCGGTCGCGAGGAGGGTGAGGGGATGCATCGCCTCGTCGAGGCGGAGGCCCTCCACATAGGGCCAATCGAGGACCGGGTAGCGCTGTCCCGGCATCTGCGCCGGGTCCATCAGCGTGGTGAGCTCGACGAAGGCCGCCTTCGAGGTCGGCTTCGCGCGCTTGATCACGTCGGCGAGCATGATGCCGCGCCATGGGATGACCATCGACCACCCTTCGACGCACCGCATGCGGTAGATGCGATCCTCGACGACGGAGGGCTTGAGGAAGTCCTCGAGGGCGTAGGTCCCCGGCTTCTCGACGAGGCCATCGATGCGCACCGTCCACGGCGTGGTGCGGAACCCCTGCGCGTGCTCCGCCGGATCCTCCTTCCCGGTGCCGAACTCGTAGAAGTTGTTGTACCCCGTCACATCCTCCCATGAGGTCGGCGTGTCACCTGGCTGCAGGCCGTAGGGCTTCCCGAGGGGTTTGGGCTGGGCCTCGTCACGCGGGGGCAGCGCGTGGATCGAGCCGGTGCCGACGAGGCCCGCGCCGATCAGACCGGCGGTAGCGAGGAACCGGCGGCGGTTGAGATAGACCCCTTCCGGGGTGATCTCGCTCGAGGGGGGGAGGGAAAATCGCATGGTCAATGTATGGTCGGTAGAAAGGAATGGTTCCAGCGGGGTGGCGGCCGACGGCACCGGGCCCCATCCTCCAGCGTTGACGAAGGCATCGGCCCGTCACCCCGACCGGCCCTCTCACTCCCCCAACCCGACCACCCATGGCCAAGACCCCGCAGAGCTACGCGAACCACGCGATGTACCAGCCCCTCTGGCACTATTGGGCGGTCCCTGCCGCGCTCTTCTACCTGCTCTACTGCCTCGTGGCGCTCGTCCGCGGCGGGATCACCACGCATGAGGTGTTCGATCTGATCGGCGCCGTCGGTCTGAATGCGGGGATCTGGGCCTCCCGGATCATGGCCCTCACCGTCCAGGACCGGATCATCCGCCTCGAGATGCGTCTCCGCCTGCGGGAGGTCCTCCCTGCCCCGCTGGTGGCACGCATCCCGGAGCTCACCAAGGGACAGCTCATCGGGCTTCGCTTCGCCTCGGACGCCGAGCTCCCGGGACTCGTCGAGCGGATCCTGCGCAGGGAGCTCGTCAAGGCGAAGGAGGTCAAGGCCGCGGTGAAGGACTGGCAGGCGGATCACCTGCGCGCCTGAGGCTTAGCTCGGCAGCAGACTCCGCTGCCAGGCGTCACGGGTGGGTGACTCGAAGCGGGCCCGGAAGTCGCCCACCGTCGTGACCGTCGTATCGAAGACCATCGTGTCGCCGGTCACGTCACCATCCATCGCCATCTCGGTGAATTGGGCGCGCGTGCACCCATGCACCAGCCCGCTCGGGCCACGGAAGTAGACCATCCCGCCCCCCACCATCGAGGTCCCGATCCCATCCTCGATCCCTTGCAGGACGCGGAAGAGCCCATCGATCGAGCAGCCTGAGGCGCCGGCCGCGCGCTCATCGACGCCGACCACCAAAAAGTGCTCGTCGCGGAAGTCCCGGGCGCTCGTGAGCGGGGTCCCGTGCGCGGCCCAGGTCAGCAAAAAGGCGTCGACCGCCGCGAGGAGACGCGGGGTGTCCACCTCGTCGAGCGGGGCACCAGCCGCGAAGACCCAGCAGCGGGCGTCATCGGGGAGTTGATCGAACGGGACGAGAGGCATGCGAGAAATCTACGGGCGCCCGAGCTCGAACCGCAGGGCATCCTCGAGCGTCCGGTGGAGGAAGGCAAACCCTGATCCCTCGAGCGCCGTAGGCCGCACCCGCTGGCTCGCGAGCACCGTCCCCTCCGCCATCTCACCGAAGAGCGCACGCAACGCGACGGCCGGGACCGGCGCGATCGTCGGCCGACGCAGCACCCGCCCCAGCCCCTTGGTGAACTCGCGATTCGTCACGGGTGCCGGTGCCACCGCATTCACCGCACCCGCGAGCGCCGGCGTCTGAATCGCATGATGGATCGCGCCGATGAGATCCTCGCGCGAGATCCAGCTCATCCACTGCCGTCCATTCCCAAGCACCCCGCCCACCCCGAGCTGGAAGGGGAGCAACATCTTCCCGAGCGCCCCGCCGCCAGCGGCGAGGACGATCCCGATCCGTAGGTGCACCACGCGCACCCCCGCATCACGCGCGGGCGCCGTCGCGGCTTCCCATTGCTGCCCGACCTCGGCAAGGAAGTCGTCACCGAGCGTGCTCGACTCGTCGAGCCACTCGGCCCCGCGCACCCCATAGATCCCGATCGCCGACGCCGAGACCAGGACCTCAGGCTTCCGCGGCATCTTCGCGATCGTCTCCGCGATCAGTCGCGTCCCCTGGATGCGCGAGTCGACGATCGCGCGCCGCCGCGCCGCGGTCCACCGCGCCCCGACGTTCTCCCCGGCGAGATGCACCACCGCATCGACCCCATCAAGCGCCGCGGCGTCGAGCTGCCCGCGCGCGGGATCCCAGCGCACCGCGCTCGCCGCCCCACGCCCGATGGTGCGGACCCTGTGGCCTCCGGTCGTGAGGAAGGGGACGAGCGCCGAGCCCACCATCCCACTGGCGCCGGTGATCGCGATCGTGCGGGGCCCGCGCGCGGCGAAGCGCGCATGGCGCTCGAGGTCGTTCCGGGTGAGCGCATGGCGCCACTGCAGCAGCCGTGCAAGCGCGGCACGCGTGTACCATCCGGCGACCCACCCACCCAGCGGCGGCAACGGCAACGCGAAGGTGATCCGGTCATCGAGCACGGAGGCGTGCGCGCTCACCGGCTCCATGCGGTGGACATGCTCCCACGACCGGAACGGTCCACGGATCTGGATGTCACGGAACCCCTCACCGGCCGTGTAGCCGGTGTGGCCGAGGGTCCATGGGATCGAGACCGGCCCCATCGGGAGCGCGATCGTCACCCGCGCGCCATCGCGGATCCCTCCCTCGCGATGCCGCACCTCCACCGGCATCCACGCCGGCGTCAGCCGGTCGAACGCCCCCGGCCGCTCATGCCAGTCGAAGAGCGCCTGCGCCGAGACCGGCATCTCCGTCCGTCTGCGAACCTCAGTCACCTATCACCTGCTCCCTGTCACTTGGTCCCTGTGGTCCTACCAATCATCCCGGTCATCGACCCTGCGCCACACATACCAGCTCGCCACCGTCCGATAGGGCGCCCACTTGGCGCCGATCCTCGCCAACCGTGCCGGCGAGGGCTGCGTGCGGAGCCCGTACAGCACCTTCACCCCGCGCTGCAGCGCGATATCGAGCGTCGGGAGCACATCCGGGCGCCCCAGCCGGAACATCAGCACCATCTGCGCCGTCCACTCCCCGATCCCGCGGATCGAGGTGAGCGTCGCGATCACCTCGTCGTCCGGCATCTCGTCGATCCGCTCCAACGGGAGCCGCCTGGCGACCAGTTGCTCGGCGAGCCCTTTGATGTACTCCACCTTCCGCCCGCTCAGCCCGGCGCCTCGCAACCGCTCGTCCGGCGTCGCCAGCACCTGCCGCGGGGTCGGCGCCTTGCCACGGTAGAGCCCGAGCATCCGCCCGTAGACCGTCGCCGCGGCCGCACCGGACACCTGCTGATACACGATCGAACGCGCGACATGGTCGAAGTGGGTCCCGTCGGCCTTCACCTCCCACCCGCAGGGGCCGGCGCGGTCGATCCAGGCACCGAGGATGGGGTCGACGGCGCGGAGATGGGCGATCGCCTTGGTTTGACGCGGGGGCATCTCGCGAAGCTAGTTTGGAGGATGCGCATCACCAAAGTCGGGATCATCGGCGCCGGCGCGATGGGCGCCGGTATCGCCGCCCTCGCCGCCTCCGCCGGCCTCCCTGTGGTCCTTCTGGACATCCCGGGCGCGGACGACCCCGCGCACCCCGATCGCTCCAAGCCCGCGCGCGACGCCCTCGCACGCCTGACGAAGGCCAAACCCGCCGCCTTCATGGACGCGAGCGCGGCCAAGCGGATCACCACAGGGAACACCGCAGACCACCTCGAGCTCCTCGCCGATTGCAGCTGGATCTGCGAGGCGATCATCGAGCAGCCCGCCCCCAAGCAGGCGCTCTTCGCCCTGCTCGAGGCGATCGCTCCCGACGCCATCGTGACCTCGAATACCTCGGGGATCCCGATGGCGATCCTCCTCGAAGGGCGCTCCCCCCGCTTCCGCTCCCGGTTCCTCGGCACGCACTACTTCAATCCGCCGCGGTACATGCATCTCTTGGAGCTCATCCCCACCCCGGAGACGGCGCCGGCGGTGCTCGAGACGATGCGCGCCTTCCAAGAGCGGATCCTCGGCAAGGGGATCGTCCTCGCGAAGGACGTGCCCGGCTTCGTCGCCAACCGGCTCGGCGTGCACGGGATGGTCGTCGCGGGGCGTCTGATGGTGCAGCACGACCTCACCATCCCGCAGGTCGACACCCTGACGGGACAACTGATCGGGCGGGCCAAGAGCGCGACCTTCCGCACCGGCGATCTCTCCGGTCTCGACGTGCTCGTCCATGTGACGGCGGGCCTCTCGCAGACCACCGGGGAGGATCTCGCGCTCGAGCCATTCATCCACGCGCTCGTGAAGAGCGGGCGACTCGGCGACAAGACCAAGGCCGGCTTCTACAAGAAGGAAGGGAAGGCCACCCTCGCCCTCGATTGGAAGACCCTCGAGTATCACCCGACGGAGCGCTTCACGACCCCTGAGATCGCGGCCCTCATGAAGCGGCCGGCACACGAGCGACTCGCCCAGGTCACTGCGCTTCCCGGTGCGCTGGGAGCGTTCGTGCGCGATCTCCTCGTCGCCCAGTGCCACTACGCGCTCACCCTCGTCCCCTCGCTCGCCTACGACCTCGCCGCGGTCGACCGTGCGATGGAGTGGGGCTACGGGTGGGAGATCG
>CAIVJV010000309.1 GCA_903906325.1 uncultured Gemmatimonadota bacterium | reverse complement strand
TCTTCTCCTCGACCGGGCTCGCCTCCCCACCCGTGGGACTCATCTGCACCGGGGTCGCCGCCCCGATCGTCGCCCCCTCGGTCATCACGATCTCCTTCGCGGCGAGACTGATCAGCGCGCCAGCCGAGATCGCCCGGCGATTCACGAAGGCGATCGTCCGAACCGGGGAGGCGAGGAGCGCATCACGGATCACCACCGCGGCATCCACGCGGCCCCCGAACGTATTGATGTCGAGGATCAGCGCATCGGCCTTGGTCGCTTCCGCCTCGGCGAGCGCCCGCTTCACGAAGGGCGCGAGCCCCATATCGATCGTTCCCTCGATGGGGATCACGATCACCCGGGGCGCGGATTGAGCCAGCAGAGAGGGCGCGCCAGCGGCGAGCGTGGCGAGCGCCACACTGGCCAGTAAGACGAATCGTCGGAAGAAGTCCTTCAGGAGGCCACCCGGGGGAGAGGTCTACATGGAAGATACCCCGGGGGCGGCGCGCCGGGACCCGATCTCCCCCCGCGCCGCCTACCGCCGGAAGGGGTCGCTGAACCGGGGATCCGCCGCGAGCGGCTCGTCGGTGAGGGTCCGCAGGAACGCTACGAGCACCGCCTTCTGCGCCGCCGTGAACCCGAATCGGCGCGGGATCCCACTCGGCGGCCCGTTCGGGACGAGCGGGGGGGCCATGAGACGGTTGTCCAATGCGGGCCCCGCTTGGATCCCCTCATTATAGAAATCGACTACCTGCTCCAGCGTCGCGAAGCGTCCGTCGTGCATGAACCGCCCGCTCCGCCCCACCTGCTTCAACGAAGGCGACCGGAAGATCCGCGTCTCCCCCGCATCGAGGCCATTGCTCCGTGAATTGGCATTCAGCGAGAAACTCGGCGGTACATGGCACGCCGCACACCCACTCCCCTGGAAGAGCTGCTTCCCCTGGTTCTCCTCGGGGGTGAGCGTCGGGAAGGGCCCGTTGAGGGAACCCTGTGGATTATTCACCGTGAAGACCGGTGCCGCCGCCAGATCCCAGCGACTCGTCGTCGAGACGATGCTCCGTACATACTGGGCGATCGCGCGTTGCACCCGGTCCTCGGTGATCACCGAGTCCCCGAACGCCATCCGGAAGAGCGGCGCATAGTAGGGACGCTCCCGCAGGCGCGCGAGTGCCGCGGTGATCCCGCCATGCGCCGCGTCGAATCCCATCTCACCTGGATCTTGGATGGGTTGGGTGGTCTGGGCCTCCAACGTGGCGGCGCGACGATCCCAGAAGAACCGCCCATTCTCATTGAAGCGCGCATTCACCAACCGCATCGAATGCGCCGCGGTCAGCGTCCCCTCGAATCCCCGACTGAATCGTGCCGTATCCCCGAAGGCGACCGTCTGCGCATGACAGCTCGCGCAGGCCACCGTCCCGGTGCGGCTGAGTTGCCGTTCATAGAAGAGCACCCGCCCCAGCGTCGCCCCCGCATCGGTGATCGGCGCCCCGATCGTCCGGTCCTCACGCCCCAAGACCGCCGCGTCGTAGT
>CAIVJV010000308.1 GCA_903906325.1 uncultured Gemmatimonadota bacterium | reverse complement strand
CTGGTGATGGAGGCGATGAAGATGGAGAACGAGCTCCGGGCCCCAGGGGCGGGGAGGGTCAAGGCGATCCTGGTACAGCCGGGGGTGGCGGTGGAGCGGGGGGCGGTGCTTGTGACGTTCGAGGCGGAAGGCTGACGGCTGGAGGCTGAAGGCTTAAAGCTTTCACCCTCCAGCCTTTAGCCCTCCCCCGCCAGTTGACCTGCGCCCCCCCACCCCCCATCTTTCGAGTCTGTCCCAAAACGCCCTTCGGGGCGGCCGAGACCCGGGTTGCATCCCGCACCGGTGAGGCGCAGTTCCTCTTCAGCTGGATCCCGCATGCGTACCACGTATACGGCCACCCCCGCCGACATCGACCACAAGTGGTTCATCGTCGACGCTGAGGGGATGGTCCTGGGCCGCCTCGCCACCGAGGTCGCCCGCATCATCCGCGGCAAGCACAAGCCGATGTTCACCCCGCACATGGATACCGGTGACAACGTCATCGTGATCAACGCGGCCAAGGTCAAGGTGACCGGGCGCAAGGCGGAGCAGAAGAACTACTTCCGCCACACCGGCTACATGGGCCACGAGCGCTACACGCCGTTCGCGACCATGATCGCCAAGCACCCCGAGCGGGTGATCGAGAAGGCGGTCTACGGGATGCTCCCCAAGACCGCGCTCGGCCGGCAGAAGCTGCGGCTGAAGCTCCGCGTCTACCCGGGGGCCACGCACCCGCATGCCGCGCAGCAGCCCGCGTCGATCACCTTCCCGAAGGCGGAGGCGAAGTAACCCATGGCGACGTCCAACACGACCCATACGATCGGCCGCCGCAAGGAAGCGGTCTGCCGCGTCTACCTGACCCCCGGGTCGGGGAAGTGGAGCCTCAACGGCCGGACCCTCGGGGATTACTTCCCGCGGCCCGCGCTCGTGACCGCGATCCAGCAGCCGTTCACGGCGACCGATACCCTCGGCGCCTACGACGTGAACGCCAACCTCACCGGCGGCGGACAGACCGGTCAGGCGGGCGCGCTGCGCCTCGCGATCGCCCGTGCCCTCGTCAAGATCGACGAGTCGCGCCGTGGCAAGCTGCGTGACCTCGGCCTCCTCACGCGTGATGCGCGTGCGGTCGAGCGCAAGAAGCCGGGTCGCCCGAAGGCCCGGAAGCGCTTCCAGTTCAGCAAGCGCTAAGACGGACGGTCGGTGGGGCGTGGCGGCGATGGTCGCCACGCCCCCGCCGGTCGAGACAGGCCATCTCACAGTCCCGCTGAGCCGATCGGCGGTGCCACCCCACCCGGGGCGGTCGCGACCGGCGCCGACGCGAGACGACGACCAACCACTCGTTCCACAGGATCCCACACGATGTCGCAGCCCTCGCTCGAAGATCTCCTCAAGGCCGGTGTCCACTTCGGCCACCAGACCCGTCGTTGGAACCCGAAGATGCGCCGGTTCATCTTCGCGGAGCGCAACGGGATCCACATCATCGACCTGCAGAAGACCCGCCAGCAGCTCGAGCTCGCGCAGCAGCTCGTGCGCGAGGTCGTCATGCGCGGCGAGAACGTCCTCTTCGTCTGCACCAAGCAGCAGCTCGCGCAGATCGTCTCTGAGCAGGCCGATCGCAGCGGGGCCATGTATGTGACCGAGCGCTGGCTCGGCGGCCTCCTGACCAACTTCGCGACGGTCAAGAAGCAGATCCGCAAGCTCAAGGAGCTCGAGGCGGGCTCCGAGGCGGGTGGGTCGTTCGAGAACTACACCAAGAAGGAGCAGCTGATGATGACCCGTCAGCGCGACAAGCTCCTGAAGAACCTTTCCGGCATCAAGGCGATGGGCCGGCTCCCGGGCCTCCTCTTCGTCATCGACGCGAAGAAGGAGCGCATCGCGGTCGACGAGGCGAACAAGCTTGGCATCCCG
>CAIVJV010000307.1 GCA_903906325.1 uncultured Gemmatimonadota bacterium | reverse complement strand
AGATCGAATTGCCGCGCGAGCACCTCGTGCCCGAGCGCGTCCTTCGACTTGAAGTAGTGATAGAAGTGGCTCTTGCCACTCAGCCCCGCACGCGCGATGACGTCATCCACCGACGTCTGCACGAAGCCCTTCTCGGCGATCAACTCCGCCGCGGCATCGAGGATCTGGATTCGGCGCTGGGTCACGCCCTCAATATTGGACCGGTTGGTCCAAAGAGCAAGGGCAAATTGGACAAAACCTGCTAAATCGTTTATTTACAATACTTTATATGCTAGACAAGACGACAGGCTGAAGGGCGATCCGCTATCCGGGGTCCAAGAATTCGGTCGTTCTAGTACCACAAGTCCACCCTAGCGTCGACGGCGGCCGCCCCGGCCCTTCGGCATCGGGGGACCCCGGTGGGGGCCGCGCCCGCCCCGATCGCGGCGATCCCCGTGCCCCGTGCGCATCGGCCGCTCCTCCTGCGACCAGGGTTGCCGGAGCGCCTCCTGCACCTCAGCGAGGGAATCGCCCCGCACCGACCCTCGCGCCCCGCGCGTCACCACGAAGCGCAGCGGACGGTCGAGCACCGGGAGCTCCTCCTCCACGAGCGTACGCGCCACCTTCTCAGGCAGCTGCAGCCGGACGACGCCCTGTGCGGCCCCGTCGGGCGACTCCTCCACCTCGTAATGCAGCGCGATCGTGCGATCCCGGATCTCCACGGCACCCGGCAAGGCCATCCACCGCCCCCGCACCTCGCGCGGCACGAAGGCCTCGGCGTCGAATCGCAGCGAGGCCGCGCGGAAGCTCTGGAGATCATGCACCTCGGCGAGCTGGGCCTCATACCACGCCGCGAGGTCGGCCTGCTGCAATCGGGGCGTCGCCCCACCGGAGCGGCGCCAGACCTCCCGCACCTCCTCGATCCCCTGCCGATTCCGCGGCACCGCCTGATGCCGCGCCTCACCACGCGCGAGCGCCTCCGCGAGCACCCGCCGGATCTGCGGCGCGAGGTCCGGCGTGAAGTCGTCGAGCGGCTCGCGCTCGCGCTCCAACGCGAAGCCGAAGTAGGTGAGCCCGCGCTCCAGCGCGAGCGGCCGCTCCCGCTTCCCTGGATCGTAGGCGACGCGCGGCACCTCACGCGTCGCGTATCGGCGGACGAGGTCCATGGGGAGCTGCGTCCCCTCGATCGCCGCCCGCGGGATCCCGAACTTGTCGGCGAAGTACCGGAGCGTACCGGCGACGGCCCCCCAACTCCCGCACACGCTCGTCTTGGAGACGCGCGCCTCATCCCCCGTCACCGTCTCCTCGTCGATCACGAGACTGAACGGCATGATCCGCGCCACGAGGTCGATGAAGCGCCGTTCGATCGCCGGCGTGGTGCGCGGCATCGTCGGGGGGAGCGACACCCCGACCGATCGATAGATGCTCGCCATCGCGAGCGCGGCGTCCTCGATCGCCTTCACCAGGACCCCGCGTCCCTCGGCCCACCGGTGCACGCTCTCGTCGAAGAGCTGCCGGGGGAGCCCATACACCTCCCCGAGGTACCCACAGGTCTCGAACGCCTCGGCATACGCGTTGTACGCGGTGAGGTGATCGGACCCCGCGACGATGAGCCCATGCAGGTCGCGGTCCTCGCGCGTCATCCGGTGGAGCGACTCCACACTCGCCATCACCGCCACGTACGGGAGCAACTCGTCGTCGCAGTGCACGAGGAGCTCCGCCCAGGGCCGGTCGACCGGCATCGCCTCGACCTTCTTGCCGTACTCGGTGAGACGGCCCCCGTCGATGATCCCACGCGACTCGAGGAACCGGACCGCATCACGATAGGAGCGGCGGTCGAGCGGGACGGGGAGGTCGAGGGCGTCGGCCGCCACGCCGAGGGCGGCGCAGGTGAGGGCCACGCGCTCCGAGTCGCCGGCGAGTTGGAACTCGGGCGCCGTCGGGGTCAGGTCCTGGAAGCGGATGTCCCGGTCCGAAAGGAGGAAGACCCGCCCACCGGCCACGCGCCCATGCACCCGCCCCGCCATCTGGAGGATCTCATTGGCCCCGAGGTGGAGCCGCGTCAGCACGTTCCGACCGCGCTCCACGAGATTCGTGAAGCGCGTATCGTCGATCACCACCGTATCGAGGCCGCGCACGTTGAGGGCGCTCTGCCCCGCCGCGGTCATCGCGAGGAGGAAGGGCTTCTCCACCTCCCCCTCGAGGAAGGGACGGATCACGCGGATCGGTTCGCCCCCGTGATAGAACGCCACCTGCATCGCGGGATAGCGCGCGCCGACATCGGCGGCGACCTCCTCCACCCCGGCGCGCGTCGGGAGGAAGACCCCGATCCCACGCCGCTCCGTGATCGCCTGTTGGAGGAACCGATCATCGAGGAACGCGGTCGGCTTCTTCCGCTCGACGACGACCTTCGCCGCCTTGGCGGGATCGTAGGCGCTCGACTCGATCACCGCCGCCGCGTGGAGATAGCGCGCGTAGAAGGAGGGATCGACGGTGGCCGAGAGCCAGATGAAGCGACACCCCGTGCGCTTGCCGAGGGCGAGGCAGAGCTCGAGCTCGGCCGAGGTCTGATGGATCTCGTCGATGACCAAGGTGTCGTGCGGACGGATGTCGCCGTCCTGGAACCACCGGCGGGCGATCCCCGTGGTCACGATCACCACGTTCCAACTCGGCGTCTCCGGCGTGGCCTCCCGCTCGCGATTCACGACGCCCACCCGCAGGTCGGTGGTGTCGAGCAGGGCATGGGCGATCGGGCGCACGGCGAGCGTCTTCCCGGTGCCGGTCCCGGCGACGATCCCGAAGCCGGGGCGCGGACGCTCGGGGGCGACGGCGATCCGCTCGGCGAGGGCGGTCAGCTCGGCGCCGCGGGTGGACCAGAGGAGGGTCTCGATGTCGAGCCCGAAGCCGAGCTCGATCGTCTCACAGGCCGCGCGCGTGGGCGCGATGATGATCAGGCGCCCACGCGCATCCCCCGACCGGACGAAGGCGTCGTGGTCGGGAGGGAGGGATCGGTCGCGGACCGCGCGCAGCGGTTCGCCGGAGCGCGTTACGAGCGGTCCTCGCGCGGCTTCCGCTCATCCGGGGCCGCGGGTCGTCGGGTCTCGGCCCGCGTCGGGCGGGCGGCGGGCGCTGGCGCCACGGCAGGCGCCACGGCAGGCGCCACGGCGGGAGGCACGCTCGGAGCGGTCCGCTCCTTCGCCCGGTGGGCGCGCGACCTCGCCTCGAATCGCTCCCCCGCCTCGTCTCGCTCCGACGGCCCATAGAGGATCGTGCCGTTGGCCGGCTTCTGCCGGAGCGCGGTCGCACAATCGGTCGGCGCCGGCTGCTGCTGGGGGGGCACGCCATCGATCCAGATCCGACACCGGCCCGCCGGCGGCAGCATCGAGACGGGGACGCTCACCGACCCGGTGGCGACAGGGGCCAGCGTCTTCGACGGGACATCGACGGCGACCGGACGGACCTGCGCCTCACCGAGTGAGGCGGTCGCCAGCAGCAACATCGAGAGGAGCAGTGGTCGCACGGGTCGCACGGGTTCTGGCAGAGGGTGACAGGGAATCTTACCCACGAGCGGCCGCCGGGTTCACCCAGTCAATCCCCGAAGCTGATCCCGCAGGCGCGGGCGGTCAGCACGGCATCGTGGGTCGGATCCACCCGCTTGGGGGCCCGGAGGACCTCGCGGATGGGGACCGTGACGATGTGGGGGCTCTGGAGCGCGACCATGTGGCCCCACTTCCCCTCCGCCACGGCCTGCGTGGCCGCCGCCCCGAATCGCGTCGCCAGGAAGCGATCGTAGCCCGTCGGCATCCCCCCCCGCTGCAGATGCCCGAGCACGAGGGCGCGGCATTCCTTCCCGGTACGCTGCTGGATCGACTTCGCCAACCGATGCGCGATCCCACCGATCCGCGGCGCCTGCCCCGGGAGCGACTCCCCGATGAGGGAGGTCTCGCCATGCTCGTCGATCGCCCCCTCCGCGACGACGACGATCGCGAACTTGCGACCGCTCCGGTCCCGCTCCATCACCGCCTCGCAGACCTGATCGAGGCGCCACGGGATCTCCGGGATCAGGATCACATCGGCCGAGCCCGAGAGCCCGGCATGCAGCGCGATGAACCCTGCCTCGCGCCCCATCACCTCGAGGACGAGGACCCGATCATGGCTCTCCGCCGTCGTCTGCAACTTGTCGATCGCCTCGATCGCGGTCTGCACCGCGGTGTCGAAGCCGAAGGTCGCGATCGTCCCCGAGACGTCGTTGTCGATCGTCTTCGGGACGCCGACGATCCGCATCCCCTTGTCGACCAGCTTCTGCGCGATCGCGAGCGAGCCGTCGCCACCGATCGAGATCATCGCCTGGATCCCGAGATTCCGCGCGTTCTCGATCATCTCGTCGGACCGATCGATGCTCGCCCAGCTCCCATCGGGGCGCTGGACCGGGAAATCGAAGGGATTCCCGCGATTGGTCGTGCGGAGGATCGTCCCCCCCTGATGCGCGATCCCGCGGACCGCCTCCGCGGTGAGCGGGACGACCTCATCCTCGCCGAGCAGACCGTAGTAGCCGCGCTTGATGCCCAGCACGCTCCACCCACGGGAGAGGGCGGAGAGGGTGGCCGCGCGGATGACGGCATTGAGGCCTGGGGCGTCGCCGCCGCCGGTGGAGATCGCGATACGCATGAACGACAGGGATCAGGGGACAGGGATGAGGGGAGCGAGGATCACAGCGCCGACGCGATCAGCGCGAGGATCTCACCGGGTCGAGCGTGCCGGCCGCTCCGCCGCTTGGAGAAGAGGAGGGTGTCGTCGAGCGTGACCTCGAAGACCCCCCCGCCCGAGGGGATCAACCCCACCTCGGCGTCGGGCCAGCGTTCCCGCAGTGCGGCCGTCAGACCGACGGCCCGGGGTTCGTAGTTTCAGACGGTGCAGTATTCGATCGTGATGCGCATGGGCGACGGGCAGAGCGGTCAGCGGGGGAAGGGGACGCCCGCGAGACCGGCGAGCGCTCGGAGGGTCGTGTCCTGCCGCGCGATCACCCCACGAAGGGAATCGACCGCGAACTGCAACTCCGTGGTGCGTTGGCCGAGCTCCTCGAGCGTGGACTGGAGCGCGAGGGTCTCCTCCATCGCATCGAGTCGGGCCTTGGGATCCTGGTAGCACCCGCCGCCGAGGAACAGCCCGACGAGCAGCACGAAGGTCGGGGCGGGGATCCGAGGACGCGGCATGATGCGGGACCGGGTGGCGGTGACGTGATACGGTGTCCGCTGGGAATCTACCGAACATGGGGGCATGTGTCCTCTCCTCCCCCAGTCGCGGCGCGGCTTCACCCTCGCCGAGCTCCTCGTGGTCGCCACCCTGGTCGGCCTCCTGGCCAGCGTCGGCATCCCCCGAGGGGCCCGCCTGCTCGACCATCTCCGGGTCCGCCAAGCGGCGCATGAGGTGTGGGCCGCCCTCGCGTTGGGACGGAGCGCGGCGATCCACCGCGCGGGATACACCCGGGTCCTCATCGACGAGTCGGCGGGGACGGTAGTCCTGCGTCACGCCGCCGACACCCTGCGCCACTGGCCGGTGGGGCGCGCCCATGGGGTCGCCCTCTGGGCCTCGCGCGACACCCTCACCTTCGCCCCCACGGGGCTCGGGTACGGGGCGAGCAACACGACGATCGTCGTCTCGCGCGGCGCGCGGGCCGATACCCTGGTGGTGAGCCGGCTGGGGCGCGTGCGGGCGAGTTGGCCGTGACGGCCCCCTCAGGTCCCGAAGTCGAACCCCGGGATCGAGATGCGCGGGATCTCCTGCCCGATCACCCGCTCGACGGTGCGCACCATCCCGATCTCGTCGGCGCACATGAAGGTGAAGGCATCTCCTTCCTTCGCGGCACGGCCCGTGCGCCCGATCCGGTGCACATAATCCTCGGCCTGCTGCGGCACATCGTAGTTGATCACGTGCGAGATCCCCGAGATGTCGAGCCCGCGCTGCGCGATGTCGGTCGCGACGAGGATCTTCGTCGTCCCCGCCTTGAAGCGCGCGAGCGCCTGCTCGCGCTGCCCCTGCGACTTGTCGGCGTGCAAGGCATCCGCGGTGAATCCCGCGTCGGCGAGGTGCTGCACCACCCGGTCGGCGCCATGCTTGGTGCGGGTGAAGACGAGCACCGAATCCTCGGCGTCGAGGGACCGCACGAGGTGCACCAGGAGTTCGGTCTTCTTGTGCTTCGGCACCGGATAGACGTAGTGGCGCACCGTCGCGGCCGCCTGGGAGCGCCGCCCCACCTGCACCACCTGCGGCTTGCGCAGGTACTTCCGCGCGAGCGCCTCGACCTCGGGGGGCATCGTCGCGGAGAACAGGAGCGTCTGCCGATACGGATGGATCTGCGCGACGATCTTGTTGATCTGCGGGGCGAAGCCCATGTCGAGCATGCGGTCCGCCTCGTCGAGGACCAGCACCTCGAGGTCATCGAAGATCACGTGCTGCTTCTCGAGATGGTCGATGAGGCGTCCCGGGGTCGCCACGATCACGTCGACACCGGCCCGGAGCGCGGCGGTCTGCGGCTCATAGCCCACGCCGCCATAGATCGAGATCACATCGAGGCCGGTCCCCTCCCCGTACTTCTGGAAGCTCGCCTCGACCTGCTGGCAGAGCTCCCGCGTGGGGGTGAGGATCAGCGCCCGAGTCCGCTTGGGGCCCCCGAGCAACCGTTCGATGATCGGGATGGTGAAGGCCGCGGTCTTCCCCGTCCCGGTCTGCGCGAGCCCCATGAGGTCGCGTCCCTTGAGCGCGAGCGGGACCGCCTGCGCCTGGATCGGGGTGGGGCGCGCATAGCCGGCGCGCGCGAGCGAGGCGAGCATCGGCGCGCTCAGCCCCAGGTCCGCGAAGGTGATTGCTGATGTGCTCGCCTCGGCTTGGGCGAGGGTCAATCCGGCGCTCATCCCTTAGATCAACTCCACCGGACGTCCCGAGCATCGCGCGATGAGCCCGATGCGGAAGGTCACATCGGTCCACCGCTCCTCCCCGCCCTGCACCTGCTCGAGCGGGAACATCGGCCAGACGTACGGATGCGAGGTCTTCGGGAGCGCCGTCCCCTTGTTGTGCGGATGCCAGATGCCGCGGCGATCGCAATCGTCGACGAAGCGCTCGTACATCTTGGTCCAGGTCTCATTGCGCCGCAGGAAGCCCAACCGCGCCATGAGCTCGAGCCAGGCGAGCGCGGCGGGGATGTCGGCCTCCACCGCGTTGCGGTGCGGGAGGTGGTCCCCGAGGACCACGTTCGGCACGGGGACGAGCTGCGTGCCGACGAGCTGCACCGGCTCCTGCCGCGGGAGGGGCCGGGAGAGGTAGGCGTAGAGCAGCTCCATCGCCTCGTGATACTCCCCCTGGAAGAGGGGCATGTGGGCGATGAGATGGAGCGCATGGAAGGTCGGCGGCGCCGCCTCGGGGTGCAGGACCTGCTTGTTCCCCACGCGGATCCACGGCTTCTCCGCGAGCGGGGAGCGCAGGAACTCCGCGATCCGCTCGATGGTGCGACGCGCGAGGCCGCGGAGCCGCGGATCCCCCTCGAAGCCAGCCCCGGCGAGTGCGGCCCCCGCCGCCTCCCGCACCGTGCGGCGATGCGCGAGGATCAGCTCCTCCTCGACCTTCGCCTTGCTGGGGGAGAGCTCGAAGAGATTGGCGCGGTCGGCATCCTCCTGCAGCAGCCGGAAGAGGACGCGGCGGGTGTGGAGGAGCGGGGGGGTGTCCTTATCCCAGCCATACTCGGTCAACCGACGGAAGGCGGGGACGGTCCCGACCCCTTCGAAGTGCGCGGCCCGAGCCGACGGCGTGGTGAGGATCGCCTGGTTCCAGACCCCGTTGACGTCGGACTGGAGGGCGAGCTCGATCGCAGGGCGGTAGGTGTAGGGCAGGTCCTTCCACCCCGCCGCCATCTTTGCGCCGAGTCCTGCGACCTCGTTGATGGCGCGATACTGAATCGGTGGTGCCGCATTGCCGAGCAACCAATCCAGCGGGAAATCCACCGCCGGGGGAGGGGGTGGCGGCGGCGTGAAGATCGAAACCGGGGGAACCACCGGTGGTGGGACGTCAGGTTCTATTTCCATAAAGCCATGTGATACAAGAAGATGACACCTCAGGATGCCCCCACGACACCGGAGCGAACATAAGGATAAACCACACGGCCCTTTTCGCTAGCCTTTTCGCTTCCTATTCGGGGACATCCCTGGACTCTGACCCCTGATATCTGATCCCTGATGCCTGCCCCCTGCCACCTGATCCCTGTCCCCATGCCATTTCGGCGCCTTCCCTAGCGCCCACCGCCACCCTGTCGTAATTCCACACGGAACAGACCTTGCACCCCAGGGTCTGACATGGAAACCAACCTTCCCGTTCCGACCAGCAGTCCCATCGTGAGCACGCGCCAGACCCTCCCGGTCCTCCCCCTGCGGGGGACCGTGATCTTCCCCGGCCTCACCGCCCCCATCGCGGCGGGCGGGCCCGGGACCCTGCGTGCCATAGAAGCCGCGCTCAAGGGCGACCGCCTCGTCTTCGCCGTCGCCCAGCGCGACAACTCCGAGGAACCCGACCCCGACAGCCTCTACTCGAGGGGCGTGATCGCCCGCATCGGGCAGGTGCAGCGGGGCCTGGGCGGGGTGCAACTCCTCCTCCAACGAGAGCAGCGCGCCACCTCCCTCCAGTACAACACCACCGAGGGCTACCTCTCGGCGGT
>CAIVJV010000306.1 GCA_903906325.1 uncultured Gemmatimonadota bacterium | reverse complement strand
TCCCAGAGCCTCTCGCTCGTGGATGGGGCGATCACGGAGTGGGCCTCCCCGATCTCGATCACCGTCTCGTGGGACGTGACCAACTCGCCGTCCACGACGGTGAAGTTGGTCGGCTATTTCACCACGCCAAATCAGGCCCTGTCCTTCAACGGCACCGCTTTCATCCCCTCGTCGTCGATCGAGACGTCGGTCGACAATGGGGCCAACTGGTTTCCGGTGACCTCCGCGGCGGTCGGTGGGGTGGGCACGCCCGGAGGGAGTATCCTGCTCTACACCTCGGCGCCGACGGAGGGAGCGAACAAGGTGGGGACGGTCAGCGTCACCTTTCGCATGCGTCTCAACCTCACCGCGGGACCTCCGACGGTCGCGGGGATTTACTCCGGGACCTTCAATCTGATGGCGATCGCGAACTGAGGATGCCCATCCGACCGATGCGCAGGGCCCTGCTGCTCCTGTCGCTCGTGTCGACCCTCGGAGGGGCGCAGTCGGTCGATCCCCCGTTCGCCGTCTACGACGGGCGCGCGCGCTCGAGCATCCTGATCACGAACCCCTCGCTCCAACCCCTCGCCTTCGTCATCGAGCCGGTCTCCTTCGACATCGCGGCCTGTGGGGACCTCGGATTGGCCCCCCTCGATACCACGAGGATCCGACTCTCCCTCTCCGCGATGAGTGGGCGGATCCCAGCGAAGCAGACGCGCCGGGTCTTCTATGATGCCCGTACCGACTCCCTCCCCGCCTGGTTCGCCCTGAAGATCGCCTTTGGGCCCGCTCGTCGCGATGCGGGGCTCTCGATGCGACTCGAACTGACCCATTTCGTGTATCTGATGCAGGAGGCGCCCGTCCTCCCGTCGGAGGTCGAGGTCTCTGAGGCCCTCTACGATCCGATACGCCGTCGCCTCACGGTCCGCGTGGCGAATCTGAGTGGGAAGTTGACACGGCTCCATTCGGTGGGGCTGGTCGATGGCGCAGAGGTCGAGACCGCGGTGGAGGCCTGTCCCCTCCTCCCGCGGCACGCGCGGGAGTTCGCGTTCACGTGGACGCAGCCGGTGGCCCCGCGGGCGGTGCGGCTGCGCTTCCCAGGCTTCGTGATCGAGCGCGTGGTGCGTTCCACGTCGGTCGTCCCCGATGCCACCCGAACCGGTCCCCCCACCGCCGATCCCCCGGCCTGATGCACGGCGTGATCGGGGCGGCAGTCCGCGTTGGTGGGCTGCTCGCACTCCTCGGCATCGCGTCGCCGGCCCAGGTGGTCGAGGTCCAGGGTGGGGGCTCCTCGCTCTTCGGCGCCTATGGGATGGCGGCGAATGTCTGGGGGCGCACCTATGATGGGTGGTTCGGCATCGGGTATCAGGAGGGATGGCGGGTGGGCGGCCGTCTCCGACGGGCGATCCAAGGCGATACGATCCGTGCTGGGAACGACGCCCTGACGCTCCGTGCCCCCACCGATCTGTTCGGTGGCGGGACCAATGTCCTGGTGCAGGGGGCCTCGCTCGTGCGCCATCGCGACGCCACGCGCCTCCTCCTCTTCGCGGGGGCGAGCGCCACGGGAACCGGTGGCTCCTTCGCGCAGGCACAGCGCGCCGAACGTCCCCTTGGCGCTCTGTTCGCGGACCGGCGGTTCACCCCGAAGCTCCGGGGCTCGGCGCAGGTGATCCTGGCCACCCGGCAGAGCATTCGCGCGGGTCTCGCCTGGGCGGATTCGGCGGGGATCGAAGCGGCTGGGATGCTCGGGACGGGGGCGAACCGCCCCTTCGCGAGCGCGAGTCTGCTGGTGGACCGCGACCTGTGGACGCTTCGCGCGCAGTACGTCGGCGCCGCAGCGGGCTTCCGACCTGCGGATCTCCCGATCCCGCCACAGTCGCGGCCCGACGGGCTGAATCTCCACCTCACCCTTCGCCCGATCGAGGCGCTCACATTGACCGTCGGCCGGCAGGGTTTCGTGCAGGACTCGATCATCGGGCGATGGCGCCCCCGAGCGATCGGCACCTCGGCGAACGTCGCGCTCGTGCGCGGGAACTCCCAGCTTTCCGCGGGCGCCTACCAATCGGACTTCGGGGGCCAACGCACGCAGAGCGCCTTCGTCGCGGCGGGGCAGACCTTCGGCGACGCGCTGGCCGCCAATCTGTATGTGCTGCATTCGATGCCGGCCGAGCTCCCGGCGATGACGAACCCCGTCCTGATCCTGCAGGAGCGGCTCTCGGAGCGGTGGGCGTTCTCACAACTCCTCTCGTGGAGCGCGGGGCGGCTGACGACGTCGCTCGGTGGGCAGTATCGCGGTGAGACCATGGACCTTGGGATCGGGTACGGGTTCGTCCATGCCCCCCTCGATCCGGTCAAGCCCTTCCAACGGACGCTCTACCTCTCGGTGCGCCTCCAGCTCGGGAACTACCGCGCCGCCGTCGCGACGACGGTCACGCCCTCTGGTGCGGTGGTCTACGACGCCTCGGCCGCGACCTTCCTCTACCTCGGGGGCGAGAATGGACTGTTCGCGGCGCCCGTCGCCGCCCCGCTCGGTCGCTATGTCGTACGGGGGATCGTCCGAGACGATCGTGGGGCCCCGCTCTCGGGGGCGGCGCTCCTGGTCGGGGAGGAGCTGGTCTTCTCCGACACCCAGGGGCGCTTCTTCGCGCGCTTCCGCTCCACACGCCAGGTGCGGATCCAGGTCCGGTTGGAGGAGTTCCTCGTCCCCGGGCGTTACCGGGCCGACCTGGTCCCGGCGGTCGTCCGGCCCGAGTTGGAGTCTCAGGCGAGCGAGCTCACCCTCGTCATCCGCCGCGAGGACCGGGAAGACGAAGGCGCCGCCGCCCGATAGGGCAGCGGCGCCTCAGGGACGACCGGGGCGACCTACTTCGCCTTGGCGATCGACGACTTCTGACGCGCGGCGGTGTTGCGGTGGACGAGCCCCTTCCGCGCAGCGCGGTCGAGGAGCTGCGTCGCCTTCCGCTTCGCCGTCGGGGTCGCGGCGGGGTCCTTCGCCGCCTTGAGGGCCGTCCGCAGCGCGGCCCGCTGCGACCGGTTGCGTGCGGTCGCCGCCTTGGACTTGCGCATGTTCTTCTTCGCGGACGCGATTCTCGGCACGGACACTCTCTCCAGAGGGAAGTTCGCGGCACCGACCCTCGGCGCCGTAGCCCTGAAGCGTAGGCTCGGCAAGGGGTTACGTCAAGGGCGGGCGCCGCTTTGACTCTGCCGCGGGAGGGGCCTACCTTCCCGCGGTGACCGCACCCGCGCTGGCGCCCTCGGAGGGCGCGTTCGTCGTCGATGTCGACGGCTTCAACGGCCCGCTCGACCTCCTCCTCTCGCTGATCCGCGACGAGCAGCTCGATGTCTACGATATCCCGGTCGCCCGCGTCTGCCAGCAGTTCGTCGAGCGCATGCACGCGCTGAAGCTCAACGAGGCCGCGGAATATCTGGAGATGGCCGCGCGGCTCATCCGCATCAAGGCCCAGATGCTCCTCCCGCGGAAGGAAGGGGACGAAGGGTGGGAGGATCCGCGCGCCGAGTTGGTCCGCCGGTTGCTCGAGTATCAACAGATGCGGGAGGTCGTCGATGTGTTGGAGCGTCTCGGCGACGACCGACGCAATCGCTTCGGTCGCACCTTCGTGCAGCAGGCGGCCGCCCCGCCGCCGGCCCCGCTCGCCCTCTCGCTGACCGACCTCCTCGTGGCGGTGGATCGGGTGTTGCGCACCGCGAAGCGTCCGACCGTGCACGAGGTGGTCCCGCGCGCCCTGGATGTCGACGGCGCGATCGGGGTGGTCCGCGCGCTGCTGGCGCTGCGCGAGCACGCCCGGTGGCGCGATGTGGTGCGCGACGACGCTGAACCGTGGGAGGTGCTCTCCGGCCTCCTCGCTCTCCTCGAGCTCGCCAAACGCAGCGAGCTCCATCTGACCCAACCCCGGCCATTCGCCGACGTGGAGATCCGACGTGAACTCGCTGGCCAAGCTGCTTGAGGCCGCGCTCTTCGCGAGCCCTCGCCCCATCCCGGGGGAGGAGCTCGCGGCGCTCGACCCAGAGGCCTCGCCCGCCGCGGTGCAGGCGGCGCTCGAGGAGTTGCGGGAGCACTACGACGTGGACGGGCATGGGGTCGCGCTCGTCGCCGTCGGCGAGGGCTGGCAGATCCTGACCCGTCCCGAGTACACCGAGGCGATCGAACGCGCACAGATGGCGGTCCGGCCCCAGCGGCTCTCCGCCGCGGCCCTCGAGACGCTGGCGATCATCGCCTACCGGCAGCCGATCGGTCGGGCCGAGGTCGCGGAGATCCGTGGGGTCGATGTCGGCGCGATCATCAAGTCGCTCCACGAGCGCGGGTTGATCGATGTGGTCGGGCGCGCCGAGGGGCTCGGACGTCCCTTGCTCTACGGGACCACCGCGATGTTCCTCGAGCAGTTCGGGCTCCGGCATCTCGAGGAGCTCCCGCGCGTGGACGAGTTGGAGATCGCGCTGCGTCGGTCCGGCCTGCCCGCGGGTCACACCGCGGTCGAGACGCCGCCCGCGGCCGCCGCGCCCGCGCCGGAGGCGGCGGACCCTGACGCGGTGGAGCCCGCCCCCACCGCATGACCGACGAGGTGATGCGCATCCACCGCGCCCTCGCGCGGGCGGGGGTCGCATCGCGTCGGAAGGCGGAGGAGTTGGTGACCGCGGGACGGGTCCGCGTCAACGACGCGGTCGCGACCACGGGGCAGTCGGTCGATCCCGCGCGCGACGTGATCACCGTGGATGGGCGCCGGATCGCGATGCCGAAGGCGACGACGTGGATCGTGCTCCATAAGCCGGCCGGGGTGCTCACCACCGCGCACGACCCTGACGGGCGTCGTACGGTCTTCGATCTCGTCCCGCCACACCCCGGACTCACCTATGTGGGTCGGCTCGACTACATGACCGAGGGTGTGCTCCTCCTCACCACCGATGGCGAGGCGGCGCATCGGCTCACGCACCCGAGTGCCGGCGTCGAGCGCACCTACGTGGCGACGGTCCGGGGGCCGGTGAAGGCCGCCGCGGCGGCACTCCGCGCAGGCGTCGAACTCGACGATGGGCCGGTCCACCCCGAGCAGGTCGCGGTCACCGAGAGCGAGCAGAGTCGCGCGTGGGAACTCACCCTGACGATCCGTGAGGGGCGCCATCGGGAGGTCCGGCGGCTCTGTGAGGCGGTGGGACTCGAGGTCCTCCGGCTGGTGCGCCTCTCGTTCGGCCCGGTCCGGCTCGGAGGGCTCGCCGCGGGTGCGGTGCGCGCGCTCACGCCGAAGGAACTCGCGCTCCTCCAGGCGATCGGACCGAGGGGCGCCTCCGGAGCGCGTCGGTGACCGCGCCGGTGACCGCGCCGGGGACGGCGCCTCGGGCGCAGGTGGCGATCCTCCCTGCCGATGTCGCCGATCGCATCGCGGCCGGCGAGGTGGTGGAGCGCCCGGCGTCGGTGGTCAAGGAACTTGTCGAGAATGCCCTCGATGCCGGCGCGACCGCGATCGACGTCGAGGTCCGCGAGGGCGGACGGGCCCTCATCCGCGTCAGCGATGACGGCCACGGGATGCCGGAGGCGGATGCCCGACTCGCGATCGCACGGCACGCCACGAGCAAGATCCGCGATGCGGAGGATCTCGTCGGCGTCGGGAGCTTCGGCTTCCGGGGAGAGGCCCTCCCCGCGATCGGGTCGGTCGCGCACCTCCGCATCGAGACGGCCACCGAGGATGGCGCGGGGGTCGCTGTCGCCGTCTCGGGCGGTACGCTGCACGGCGTGACGCCGATCGCACGGCGTCGGGGGACCACCGTCTCCGTCGAGTCGCTCTTCTACAACACCCCCGCTCGCCAGAAATTCCTGCGCGGGGCACGGAGTGAATGGCGCGCCATCGCCGACCTCATGGCCACGCTCGCTCTCGTGCGCCGCGACGTGCGTCTGCGGCTGGTGCATGACGCGACGGAACAGTGGCAACTCCCCGCCGCTCCCTCGCTGCGGGCGCGGCTCGCCCCGCTCTGGGGTGGGGAGATCGCCGAGCGGCTGATCGCCGTCGACGACGTGCAGGGCGCGATCCACGTCGCGGGGCTCGTGGAGCGTCCGAGCGACGTGGGCGCGACGAGCCGTCGGGTCCTGCTCCTCGTCAATGGCCGCGTCATCCGCGACCCCGGGCTCGTCCGCGCGGCCGAGGCGGCGTACAAGTCCACGATCCCCGCCGGCACCAGGCCCACCCTCATCCTCGAGGTGACTCTGCCGGGACGTGAGGTCGACGTGAACGTGCATCCCGCGAAGGCGGAGGTGCGCTTCGTCGATCGGTGGACCGTCGAGCGCGCGGTGGAGCGTGCGGTCCGTCGGGCCCTCGGGACGGAGGAGGCGATCGCCTCGGTGGGCGTGGCGCCGCGGCCGGCGATCTCGCAGGCCCTGTTCGGTACCCCGCTCCCGGTGGAGACGCTCCGGCAGCCGGCGCCGGCTGATCCCGCCCCGCTGTTCGCGGGAGGCGGGGACGACACGCCGACCGTCGACCGGGCGGCAGGCGACGCAGCGACGCCGGAGGCCCCCACCGCCGCCTCCGATCTCGTCATCCCGCCGCTCATCCAGTTCCATCGCACCTACCTTGCCTTCGAGCGCGGCGATGCCCTCGTGTTGATCGATCAGCACTCGGCGCATGAGCGCGTGTTGTACGAGCGCTTCATGGGGGGCCTCGAGCGCGGCGACGCCCCGGCGCAGCGGTTGCTCTTCCCACTCACGCTGCATCTCTCCCCGTCGGAGGCGGAGGTCGTCGAGGCGCATCACGACCTCTTCCGTGGGCTCGGGTTCGAGATGGAGGCGTTCGGGGGCCACAGCGTCGTGGTGCACGCGGTGCCGAATCCCCATCCGCGGTTCGATGCGGAGCGCTGCCTGCGCGAGACCCTCGCCGCGCTCACCGGGGACCGCCTGCCCGCGACGATCGCGCGGCACGAGCGCCTCGCGGCGACCGTGGCGTGCAAGGCGGCGGTGAAGGCGGGAGACCTCCTCGCGCCCGAGGAGATGCGCGCCCTCTTCGCGGCGCTCGCCGAGACCACCCTGCCCGCACACGACGTCCACGGGCGGGCGACGATCCTCCAGCTCACCTGGGACGAGGTGGATCGGCGCTTCGGACGCGCCTGAGCCGACGGCGATGTTGCACATCATCGCGGGACCGACCGGGGCGGGGAAGTCGGCGCTCGCGATGCGACTCGCCGAGCGCCATCACGCCCTGATTCTCTCGGCCGATTCCCGGCAGATCTACCGGGGGTTCGACATCGGGACCGCGAAGCCGACACCAGAGGAGCGGCAGCGCGTCCCCCATGCGGGGATCGACATCGCCGACCCGATGGAGCGATGGTCCGCCGCGCGCTGGGCCGAGGCCGCGGAGGGGTGGATCGCCTCGGCGCGCGCCCGTGGACAGCCGGTGATCGTCTGCGGTGGGACGGGGCTCTGGCTCAAGGCGCTGGTGCAGCCGCTGGCCCCACAGCCACCGCTCGATCCCCAGCGCCGCGCGTCCCTCGCGTCAGCGCTCGCGACCCTCGAGACCGCGCAGCTTCGGCGGTGGGTGGCGGTGCTCGATCCCGCGCGCGCGGCCTTGGGGCGCACGCAGCTCCTCCGGGCGGTCGAGGTGGCGTTGCTCACCGGCACGCGCCTCACCGAGGGCTTCCGTGCGCCGCCGCGGCGCCCGGTCGATCGTGCGCACTGGCTGATCGTCGATCCCGGCCCCGCGCTCCACGCCCGTCTCGCCGCTCGGATCGATGCGATGTGCGCGGCGGGGTGGGCGGAGGAGGTGCGCGCGCTCAGGCAGGGGGTGCCGGCGGAGGCACCGGCATGGAACGCCTGTGGCTATCGGGAGGTTCGAGAGATGGTGGAGGGGCGGCGCACGCCGGAGGCGACCCGCGAGGCGGTCCTCATCGCCACGCGGCAGTACGCCAAGCGGCAACGGACGTGGTTTCGACATCAACTCGGCGCCGCGGAGCGGGTCCTGCGACTCGATCCGACCGCGCCCGGCGCCGCCACGCAGGCTGAACGTTGGTTCGAGGAGGGGGAGAGGTCATGAAGATCGGGATCACATGCTATCCGACCTACGGAGGATCGGGCGCCGTCGCGACGGAGCTCGGGATCGCGCTCGCGGCGCGTGGGCACGAGGTGCACTTCATCTCGTATGAGCATCCGTTCCGACTCCCGCACTTCCTCCCGCGCGTCTACTTCCACGAGGTCAGCATAGGGAACTATCCCCTCTTCGAGTATCCGCCGTACGATCTCGCCCTCGCGGTCCGGATGCACGACGTGGTCCTGGCGCATGGGCTCGATCTCCTGCATGTGCACTATGCCATCCCCCATGCGACGAGCGCATGGATCGCCAAGGAGATGCTGCGGGAGCAGGGCCGGGTCCTCCCGGTGGTGACCACGCTCCATGGCACCGACATCACGATCGTCGGCCAAGACCACTCGTACCAGGCGATCACCCGG
>CAIVJV010000305.1 GCA_903906325.1 uncultured Gemmatimonadota bacterium | reverse complement strand
CTTCCTCGCCCGGGGCGCCGACGCGCCTGAGCGATTCGAGCGGCTGCCGTTCGATCACCCGCTCTACGTGATGTATAGCTCGGGCACCACTGGGCTCCCGAAGTGCATGGTGCATGGGGCGGGCGGCACGCTCCTCCAACATCTCAAAGAGCACCAGCTCCATACGGATCTCCGCGCCGGCGAGGCGATCTTCTACTTCACCACCTGCGGGTGGATGATGTGGAACTGGCTCGTCTCCGCGCTCGCGACCGGTGCGACGCTCGTGCTCTATGATGGGGCGCCGCTCCCTGAATCGAACCCCGCGACCCTCTGGGATCTGGCCGCCGAGGAGCGGGTCGCGGTCTTCGGGACGAGCGCCAAGTATCTCGCGATGGCGGAGAAGACGGGACTCGCACCGGCGCGGTCGCATGACCTCGGTGCGCTGCGCGCGATCCTCTCGACGGGGAGCCCCCTCGCTGAGCACAGCTACGACTATGTGTACCGCGACGTGCGCCCGGGCGTGCACCTCGCGAGCATCTCTGGCGGGACCGACATCATCTCCTGCTTCGCCCTCGGCAATCCGATGCGCCCCGTCTGGCGCGGGGAGCTGCAGTGCCTCGGGCTCGGGATGGCGGTCGAGGTCTGGGATCCCGCGGGGCGGTCACTCATCGGGGAGGCAGGGGAGTTAGTCTGCACGCGCCCCTTCCCGTCGATGCCGGTGGCGTTCTGGAACGATCCCGACGGCGCCAAGTACCGCGCGGCGTACTTCGATGTCTTCGATGGGGCCTGGCGCCATGGCGATTGGGTGGAGCGCACCGCGCATGGCGGGATGATCATCCATGGGCGGAGCGATGCGACGCTCAACCCTGGCGGGGTACGGATCGGGACAGCCGAGATCTACCGCCAGGTGGAGCGGTTGCCGGAGATCCTCGAAAGCATCGTGATCGGGCAGGAGGTCGGGGAGGGCGCGGATCGCGATGTGCGGATCGTGCTCTTCGTGCGACTCCAGCCGGGGGTCGCGTTGGACGACGCGCTCCGCTCGCGGATCAAGGCCACCATCCGCGAGGCGACGAGCCCGCACCATGTGCCCAAGGTGATCGAGGCGGTCGCCGACATCCCCCGGACGATCAGCGGGAAGATCTCGGAGATCGCGGTGCGGGAGGTGATCCATGGGCGGCCGGTCAAGAACACCGACGCCCTCGCGAACCCCGCCGCGCTCGAGCTCTATCGGGACCTCCCGGCGCTCCGGCTCCCTATATTGTGAGTGTTGGACGCCGCGGTCGGGGATGACCGGGGCGCGTCACCCTTTCGGACGACACCGATGGCTACCTCCACGGCTCCGGCGGTCGAGACCGCCCACGACACCTTCCCGATCAACGGGACCGATTACATCGAGCTCTGGGTCGGGAACGCGAAGCAGACCCAGCTCTTCTACCGTCATGTGCTCGGCTTCCAGCTCGTCGCCTACCGCGGCCCCGAGACCGGTGTCCGGGACCGCGCGAGCTACGTGCTCGAGCAGGGGAAGATCCGGCTCGTCCTCACGACCCCGATGGGTCCGGAGGGGGAGATCGCCGAGCATGTGCGCCGCCATGGGGACGGGGTGCGCGACATGGCCTTCTGGGTCGATGACGCCCGTGATGCGTACGCCAAGGCGATCGAGCGGGGCGCGGTCTCGGTGCAGGAGCCGACGGTCCTCTCCGATGCGCATGGCTCGGTGGTGATCGCTGGGATCCGCACCTACGGGGACACGATCCACTCGATCGTCGAACGCTCGGACTACCGCGGGCCCTTCCTCCCGGGGTTCCGCGCCGCGGAGAGTCCGTTCCAGGCGGAGCCGGTGGGACTTAAGTACGTGGATCACTGCGTGGGGAATGTCGAGCTCGGCAAGATGAATCATTGGGTCGAGTTCTACTCCCGCGTCCTCGGCTTCTTCAATCTCCTCTCCTTCGACGACAAGACGATCTCCACCGAGTACTCGGCGCTCATGTCCAAGGTCATGAGCAACGGGAACGGACGGATCAAGTTCCCGATCAATGAGCCGGCGCAGGGGAAGAAGAAGTCGCAGATCGAGGAGTATCTGGATTTCTATCGCGGCCCGGGCGTGCAACATATCGCCGTGGCGACCGATGACATCGTGAAGTCGGTGCGGTTGCTTAAAGCCCGCGGGCTCGAGTTCCTGAGCATCCCGAAGGCATACTACGAGACCGTGCTCGATCGGGTCGGGAAGATCGACGAGGACATCGCGCCGCTGGCGGAGCTCGGGATCCTCGTGGACCGTGACGATGAGGGCTACCTGCTGCAGATCTTCACCAAGCCGGTGCAGGACCGGCCGACCCTCTTCTTCGAGATCATCCAGCGCAAGGGCGCGAAGAGCTTCGG
>CAIVJV010000304.1 GCA_903906325.1 uncultured Gemmatimonadota bacterium | reverse complement strand
GTCCGTGTGCAGAAGAAGGCGGCGGGGTTCTCCCAGCAGTCGAGGAGATCCCGCAGGGCGATCTCCTCGCCCCCGTCGACCAGCAACGCCGGATCGAGCGGTGCCGCTGCCAGCGCGTAGGCCTGCGTGCGTGGCGCGCTCGCCCCTTGTGCCATCGCGCTCGAATAGGTGAAGAGGGCGTGATCCTCCGCCGTCGCGGAGAAGTAGCGGCGCGAGAAGGGCTGGAGCGGATGCTGGATCACGGGGCGCGGCGTCCCCTGAGCGGCGAGATGATCGAGGAGCTCGTCCACCACGACCGATCGCGCCCGTTCGGCGTTCGTCGCGGCCTCGCGTCCCGACCAGGTCAGGATCAAGTGATCCTCGGCGGCCATCGCGAGATCGAGGAAGAGCTGTCGGTCATCCTCACGGAGGGATCGGTCCCCTTCCCGCGGCGCATGCGCGATGAGGTCGAAGGCGATGGGCTGATCCCGCCGCGGGAAGGTCGCGTCATCGAGTCCGGCGACGGCGATCACGCGGAACGGGATGCTCCGCATCGGCTTCCGGGCGGCGACCGTGACCTTCCCGGAGAGGAAGTGCTTGGTGCCATCCTCATCGGCGAGTTGGCGCTCGAGCCAGTCGCGGATCACCCCGAACTCGATCGGCATGGTGGGATCCTCGATCCCCGCCGGTCGATCGGTGGCGATGCGACGGAGTTGGGCGATGAGCCGAGCCCGCGCGCTCCGCGCGAGGCGATCGGGTGCGCCGAGGAACCACTCCGCCGTCTCCGCGAGCTGGGTGCCCCAGGCCGTCAGCGACCGTGGCGTGTCCCACTCGACCATCAGCGTCGCGATCCGCTCGACCCACCGTGCCAGGAGTCCCAGCGCCTCCGGCTCGCCGGCGGTCTCCCCGACCTTCGGGAGGACCTCGAGGATCGGCCGATCCGATGTCCCGGTGATGATCCCCATCAGGAGGCGATCGAGCCCCTCGCGCCAGCTCGGCATATCCTCGGCGGGGAGACCGAGCGCGGCGAGCGCCGAGGCATCGAAGCCCCACCGCACATTGGCGGCGTGCGTCCGTCGGGCGAGTCGCTCGAGTTCCTCCTCCTCGAGTGCTGCCGCGCCTCGCACCATCGGATGCTGGAGGATGCCGAAGAGCTCGGTGTGCGTGAAGCGTCCGCTCTGGAGCGCGAGCAACCGGCGGAACGCCTCGGCGGCCGGATCGCTCCCCACCGGCCGATCCGCGATGTGCACCGGGATGCGGGGCGCACCCGGTTCCTCGGTCGAGAAGACCGTCTCCACGGCGGGACCCCACGCCTCCACATCAGGGACGAGCACCAGCACCTGATCGGGCGACAGGGTGGGGTCGTTGGCGAAGGCCTCGAGCAGGTGGTCGCGGATCACCTCGAGCTCGCGCAGCGTCCCATGTGTCGAGTGGCACTGCACGGTGGCGGTGAGCGGGATCGTGGGCGCGGCGATCGGATCGAGATGCTCGATCACCGCCCCATGGGTGGTGAGGAGGGCCTGCATCGCGGCGCCCTGCGCTCCCCACGCACGCACCAGCGGATGTGACGTCCGCTGCGGGAGGACGGCGGCGTAGAGCGTCACGTCGCTGTGCCGGCCGAGCGCCTGAAGGAACTCGATGAATCGCTCGGGGAGCGAACTCACGCCGAAGACGGTGAGCCGGGTCGGGATGTCGAAGGTGCCACGCGGGGCCTCGCGCAGTCGCGTCAGGACCCGATCGGCGATGCGCGCAGGGTAGGCCACCTCCCCGATCGTGAGATCACGCCAGAGAGCGGCCTGCCATCCCTCATGTGGCGAGTCGGTTGCGAGGCGGCGCTCGTCCCATGCGGTGAGGAGATCGGGGCGGAAGAGCTGGTAGTCGTCGAGTCGATCCGCGATGCGGGAGGCGAGTCCCGCGCGCATCCGGGCATCGGCCTTCGAGAGGAAGGTCGTGAGTGGGGCGAAGGTCGGGTCGTCGAGATTGAGCACGCGCAACCGATGTTCCACGCGCCAGAGCAGCGCCTCGCGCGAGAATCGCTCACTCCCGTCGGTGCGCTCCTTGACCCACCGCGCCGCGTTCGTCATGAGGTCGCGAGGGAAGGGAAGGTGCAGCGACCCCGCACAGCCGAACCGGTCGGCGATCTGGAGGGTGAGCCAATGGCGCATCCCGAGGCTCTGCACGAAGAGCCACTCCATCTCCCGCGGAGGCAGCGGCTCGGCGCCGATGCGCGCGAGCAGATGCTCCTTGAGCGGGGTGAGGCGCGGGGCGAGGAAGGCCCGGAAACCGGTCGTCGGCATGCGTCATCTATAGTAGCGACGGGCTCTGACACCGGCCATTTTCCTCCGGATCTCATTCCCACCGACACCTGCTCGACCGCACACGACCGATGCCTGCGCCGATCACGCAAGGGTTCCATCACATCACGCTCGTCGCCGCCGACGCGCGACGGACCCTCGCGTTCTATACCGAGGTCTTGGGGCTCACGCTGGTCAAACAGACCCGCAATTACGACGACCCCGCCTCGGCGCACCTCTACTTCGGGGACGCCACCGGGTTGCCCGGTACCCTCGTGACCTTCTTCGAGTGGACGGGGAGTCCGCGCGGCCGATTCGGCGTCGGGGGCGTACACCACCTCGCCTTCAGCACCCCGACCTACGCGACCCTCCTCATGTGGAAGCGCCGCTTGCAGGACCTCGGCATCCCGGTGAGCGGGCCGATGCCGCGCGGCTACTTCACCTCACTCTACTTCCGCGACCCCGATGGGCAGGTGCTCGAGATCGCGACGGCAGGACCGGGCTACCAGGTCGATGAACCGATCGCATCACTCGGGCAGCGGGTGGTCGGCCAGCAGCCGCATCAACTCCCGGGCACGCGCGACGAACGCGCCATCGCGCTGGCGACCCATCCCGACCCTGTCCCGACGATCCCCCCGGCGATGGCGCTCACGGGCCTGCATCACATCACCGGGATGACCGACGATATCGAGCGGGCGAGCGACTTCTACGAGGAAGCGCTCGGGATCCGCCTCGTGAAGAAGACGATCAATCAGGACGATCCCGATACGCCGCATTGGTTCTGGGCGAACTACGATGGCACCCGCGTGCTCCCCGGGAGTTCGTGGACCCTCTTCGGCTGGTCCCCACAGGCGCCACGCGCCCGCGGCGGGATCGGCCAGACGCATCATGTCGCCTTCCGGGCGAAGGATGCCGAGGAACAGCTCGCCTGGCGCGAGCATC
>CAIVJV010000303.1 GCA_903906325.1 uncultured Gemmatimonadota bacterium | reverse complement strand
GGGATCATCGCCCTCGTCCCCGTCACGCGACGCGCCAAGGTCGGCGCCCTCCTCACCGCACTCAGCGACACCCTCAAGACCTGGTTCCGTACCCAGCTCATCGCGATGCTCGTGATCGGTACCGTGACCGCGACGATCCTCGCACTCCTGGGGATCCGCGGCGCCCTCCCCCTCGGCGTCATCGCTGGGATCTTCGAGTTCATCCCGAACGTCGGCCCCACCCTCAGCGCGATCCCCGCGATCCTCATGGGCTTCGCGGATACGCCCCGCACCGCGCTGATCGTCGCCGGGGTCTACTGGGGGATCCAGTTCCTCGAGAACAACCTCCTCATCCCCTATCTGATGAAGGAGCAGCTCGATCTCCCGCCGGCCCTCACCTTGGTGACGCAGGTCGTCGCGGCGTACGTCTTCGGCTTCCTCGGGCTCTTCGTCGCGATCCCGATGCTCGCGGCCATCGTCGTGACGGTGCGGACCCTCTGGGTGGATGACGACATCCTGATCGCACCAGACCACGCCGGTGGGCCCGCGGGCATCGCCTGAACCTTGCGATCGCCGACGGGCTCGACCACCTTCGGCCCACCGATCTCCTCCTCCCTGAGCCCCCTCTGAGCACTCCGACCCCCGCTCCCACCGCGGCGCCCAGCGCCGCCGAACAGACACCGGCCGCGCGCGTCGGCGCCGTGCTCTTCCGCAACCGTGGATGGCTCCCCGTCCCCTTCCTCCTGGTGCCGCTCCTCGCCCCGGGCGGGATGGCGCTGCGCACGACGATCATCGGGGCGGTCCTCATGCTCCTCGGCGAGGCCTGGCGGATGTGGGGGGTCGCGACCGCAGGGACCGTGACGCGCCGCCGCTCACGCAACGTGCAGAAGCTCGTGAACCACGGCCCCTTCGCCTGGAGCCGGAACCCGCTCTACGTCGGGAACTTCCTGATCTGGATGGGGGTGATCACGATCTCCGGGGTCCTCTGGTTCCTCCCCGTCGCGATCCTCCTCTTCGCCCTCGAATACTTCTATATCGTGCGGTATGAGGAAGGGGTGCTCGAGAGCATCTTCGGGCGGGAGTATCTCGACTACAAGGCGCGCGTCCCGCGCTGGATCCCGCGCCCCCCAGCCACTGGGAGCGCCGGGGAGTTCTTCTGGGCCGAGGCCTGGCGGAGCGAGATCAGCACCTTCCTGCAGTATGGGGTGATCCTCGGGCTCTTCATCGCGAAGGACCGCGTCGGGCCGCTCTGGTAGCGGAGACACGACGGGGCGCCGGATCGGATCCGGCGCCCCGTGTGCGTTGCCACTCCAGTGCGCGGGGACTCAGCGCGTGGGCTTGTGCGGCTTGGGCTCCTTCTGGAACGCCTCCCGATTGAGCTGCACATACTGCTTGAGGTTCCCCGGCACATCCTCCTCCGGGAAGATCGCCGTCACCGGGCACTCCGGCTCGCAGGCGCCACAGTCGATGCACTCATCGGGATGGATGTACAGCATCTCCGGCCCTTCATAGATGCAGTCCACCGGGCAGACGTCGACGCAGGACTTGTCCTTGGTGTTGATGCAGGCTTCGGTGATCACGTAGGGCATGGCGTCCTCGGTGGGATACAGGCAGAGCAACGTTCGAACTGGATGGAAGATAGCAAGGGAAAGACGGCGGGCCACCCCAGCGGGTCACGGCGCTGGACAACCCCCCGCGGCCCCGATATCTCCACAGGATGCGCCTGACCCTCAATGGCCGCCCGGTCGATGCCGACCCACCGGGCGAGACCACCCTCCTCGACTTCCTGCGCGACCAGCGCGGCCTCACGGGGACCAAGCGCGGGTGTGATCGCGCCGAATGCGGGACCTGCACCGTCCTCCTCGATGGCGAGCCGGTGTACGCCTGCCGCATCCTCGTCCACCGCTGCGACGGGCGCACCGTCGAGACGATCGAAGGGCTCGGCACCACCGATGCACCACACCCCCTCCAGGAGGCCTTCGTCGCCGAGGACGCGACGCAGTGCGGCTTCTGCACCCCCGGCCAGATCATGGCCGCCGTCGCGGTGCTCGCGCGTCACCCCGACCCGACCGACGCGGAGATCATCGCGGGCCTGAGCGGGAACCTCTGTCGGTGCGGGACCCATCCCAAGATCGTGCGCGCGGTCCGCCGCGCCGCGGCCGCGATGCGGACACCGACGCATGGCTGATCCCGCGACGGGGACGCCGCGCTTCGTCACCACGATCGTCGAGGTCGAGGGACGCACCGAGGAACGCGTGGTCGAGGTGCCCGCCTTCCCGGTGGAGCCCTGGGGCCCCGACGCCCGACTCACCCATGTGGGGGCCCGCGCACGCCGGGCCGATGGGCTCCTCAAGACGATGGGGCGCGCCCCGTACGTCACCGACATCCGGCGCCCGAATCAGGCCTATGCCGCGATCGTGCGGAGCCCTCTCGCCCGAGGCCGTGTGCTGGCGATCGACGCCACCGCGGCGCGCGCCCTCCCCGGCGTGCTCGACATCCTCACCCACGCCGACGTCCCCGCGCGCACGCGACTCTTCCACCCCGAGATCACCTACCACGGCCAGCCACTCGCGGCGGTCTGCGCCACCACCCCGGCGATCGCCGAGGCGGCGGCCGCGCTGATCCGCGTCGAGACGGAGCGACTCCCGCACATCATCTCGGTGGAGCAGGCCGCGGCGAGCGAGACCCTCGTCCGCCCGGGACTCTCGCATAACCTGATGGGGAACGGTCCCAAGACCGTCGAGCGGGGCGACGTCACCACCGCGCTCGCATCAGCCGAGGTCGTGATCACGCGCGAGGTCCGCACCCCCTGCGCCCTCCATAGCGCGCTCGAGCCGCACGCCGCCGTGGCGGAGTGGGAGGGCGATCGCGTCACGGTGTGGGAGAGCACACAAGGGATCTTCCGCGTGCGCGACAACGTGGCGAAGGCCTTCGGTCTCTCCCTCGCACAGGTGCGGGTGATCTGCGAGGCGATGGGGGGCGGATTCGGCGCCAAGAACAACGCCGGCGCGCACACCTACATCGCGGTCGCCTTCGCCAAGCGCCTGGGGCATGCGGTGGCCTGCGTGCTCGACCGGCCTGGCGAGCAGGTCGATACCGGGAATCGCCCCAGCACTTGGCAACGCGTCACCATCGCCGCCACGCGCGACGGCCAGCTCACCGCCATCGATCTCGAGGCCACCGTCCCCCTCGGTGTCGCTGGGTGGGAGGAGAGCCCCGGCGACATCTATCACGAGCTCTACGCCTGTCCCAACGTGCGCACGACGGTCCGCATCGCCTACGTGAACACCGGCGCGATGGCGGCCTTCCGCGCACCGGGCCACGCCGAGGGCGCGGTCGGACTCGAGATGGGGATGAACGCGCTCGCGCAGGCGCTGGGGATCGATCCCCTCACGCTGCGCCAACGCAACATCGCCACGCACGATCAGCGCCGGGGACGCCCCTACACAGGGAATCGCCTCGCGGAGTGCTACGCCGAGGGGGCGCGGCGGATCGGATGGACAGCGCGCGCATCGCGCACCCCAAGCGCCCCGCATCGTCGACGCGGGTTCGGCGTCGCCTCACAGGTCTGGTCCACCGGTGGGGGACCGCCGGCCTACGCCACGGTACGCCTCAACCCCGACGGCACCGCCGAGGTGTTGGCGGGCTCACAGGACCTCGGGACCGGGACGCGCACGATCCTCGCACAGGTCGCGGCCGAAGCCCTCGGGCATCGCCTCGATGCCGTGCGCGCCGTGATCGGCGACACGGCCACGGGCCCCTACAATGGGAACTCGTGGGGGTCGATGACGGTCGCCTCCCTCACCCCCGCGGTCCGCATGGCCGCGGAGGACGCGCGCCGCGCGCTCCTCGACGCCGCGGCGGGGATCCTCGACGTCACGACGGATCGGCTCGCCACACACGAGGGCCGGATCACCATACGCGATGACACACGATCCCTCGCGTTCGGCGAGGTGACCGCGAAGCTCGGGAACGTGATGATCCAGGGCCACGGGAGCCGCGGCCCGAACCCCGACGCGATGGGGATCGTCACCACGGGGGCGCAGTTCGCCGAGGTCGAGGTCGATACCGAGACGGGTCTCGTGCGCGTGCTACGCATCGTCGCGGTGCATGACGCCGGCCGCATCGTGAACCCGACCCTGGCG
>CAIVJV010000302.1 GCA_903906325.1 uncultured Gemmatimonadota bacterium | reverse complement strand
CTCAGACCAGCTACCCTTCGTCGCCTTGGTGAGCCGTTACCTCACCAACTAGCTGATAGGCCGCGAGCACCTCGATTTGCCCCGGAGGTTTCCTCACCAAGCGATGCCGCTCGATGAACGTATGCGGTATTACCCGGCCGTTGGGCCGGCTATCCCCCACAGATCGGAAGCTTGCTCACGTGTTACGCACCCGTTCGCCGGTTGCCCTTGCGGGCCCCCTTGACTTGCATGTGTTAAGCACGCCGCCAGCGTTCGTCCTGAGCCAGGATCAAACTCTCCAATGAGAATTTCAAATGGCTCTTCCGAATCGCTGTCACGCTGTCATCGCATGACAGCGCTATTCGGAATCACAAAAATTGTTCGGTCTGAACTCTCCCTCGGCCCCGAACGGGACACGAGATCCACGAGTTCGCCTCGCACACTTTGCGATCTCTCTCTGACTCGATTGTCAATCAACTCGGTTCGCTCGGCAGCGTTTCCGCGCCAGCCCATCAGAATACCATCGTGTCGCCCGTCCGTCAAGGGGCCAGGAACAACATTTCTGACACCTGCCGTCTCGGAGACACCCCGCCGGACATGAATCGACCGGAAGGGAACAAAGTGTAACGCTTTCACCACCGACGTGCAACCCCTCAGGCCTCCCAGACGACACGCTCGCCAACCCCTCCGATCACCCCCACATTCGAGGGGTGGCCCCCGATCGCCCCGCCGATCGCACCCCCGCCCTCCGCCCCACCGATCATGACCGCGCCATCCCCCATCGCACACGACTCCGACCACCACTCCCGCCGCGACTTCCTCGCCACACTCGGCACCGTGGGCCTCACGAGCGGGCTCTTCCCCGGCGTGCTCTATGCCAAGGTCGCCGCCGGCGAGGAGATCACGGACACCACCATCATCGCTGCCGCCGAGGTGGCGGGCGTCGAGTTCACCGCCGATGAGCGCGCGCTGATGCTCGACGGCCTCAAGCGACAGACGGCGCAGGTGCAACGCCTCCATCGCGTCACGGTCGCGAACGCGGTCGCGCCGGCGATGATCTTCACCCCGCTCCCGCGCCAAGACGCCGTGCCACGGGGCCCGCAGCGCCCGATCGTCCCCACGCGGATCACGCCTCCGGCCAGACCCGAGTCCCTCGAAGCCCTCGCGTACGCGTCGGTGACCGAGCTCGCGGCGCTCCTCCGCACCCGCGCCATCACCAGCGTCGCCCTCACCGAGATGTATCTCACGCGGCTCGAGCGCCTCGACCCGCAGCTCCTGTGCGTCACCTCACTCACACGGGAGCGAGCCCTGCGGCAGGCGCGCGCCGCCGATGCCGAGATCGCCGCGGGGCGGTATCGGGGCCCCCTCCATGGGATCCCGTGGGGAGCGAAGGATCTCCTCGCCGTGTCGGGATACCCCACCACCTGGGGCTCCGCACCCTACCAGACCCAGCGGTTCGAGGCCGATGCCACGGTGGTCGAGCGACTCGACCGCGCCGGTGCGGTGCTCATCGCCAAGCTCACCTTGGGCGAACTCGCCATGGGGGATCGGTGGTATGGCGGGATGACGCGGAACCCCTGGAAGCTGGACCAGGGGGCGAGTGGCTCCTCTGCCGGCCCGGGCTCGGCCACCGCGGCGGGGTGCGTCGGCTTCTCGATCGGTTCGGAGACGCTGGGCTCCATCTCCTCGCCGAGCACGCGGAACGGGGTGACGGGTCTCCGTCCGACCTTCGGGCGCGTGCCCCGGACCGGGGCGATGGCGCTCAGCTGGTCGATGGACAAACTCGGCCCGATGTGCCGCACGGTGGAGGATTGTGCCCTCGTGTTCGCCGCGATCCACGGCCCCGACCAGCACGACCAGACGGTGCACGCCGCCCCGTTCAATTGGGACGGGAACGCCTCACTGCGAGGGCTCACGGTCGGCTACGTGAAGAGCGCCTTCGAGCTGCCCCTGGAGCGACGACCCACGAAGCCCTTCGATGATGCGGCGCTCGCCGCGCTCCGCGCGCTCGGCCTCGACCTGATCCCCGTGGAGCTCCCTGACTTCGACTACGATGCGATGCGGATCATCCTCACCGCCGAGGCGGGGGCGGCGTTCGACGAGCTGACGCGGTCCGGGCGCGTCCGGGAGATGGCGCAGCAAGGCGCGGGCGCCTGGCCCAACACCTTCCGCACCGCGCGTCTGATCCCCGCGGTGGACTACCTCAACGCCAACCGGGTCCGCACCCTCGCGATCGAGGCGTGGGATCGATTGATGCAGTCGGTGGATGTGATCGTGACCCCGACGAATGCGGGCGCGCAGCTCACGGCGACGAATCTCACGGGCCACCCGGCGGTGATCCTCCCGCATGGGTTCCGCGAGGACGGCACACCGGTCTCACTGACCTTCCTTGGCCGACTCTTCGGGGAGGAGGCGATGCTGCGGGTGGCGCATGCGTATCAACGGAGCACGACGCACCACCTGCGACATCCGAACTTGTAAGGCAGGGGAAAGGTGACAGGGGTCAGGTATCAGACGGCGTGATGCCTGCCACCTGACCCCTGTCACCTGACCCCTAAAGAAAAAGGGCTCGCCCCGAGGAGCGAACCCTTTCGTTATCCATGCGCCGTGTAGGAATCGAACCTACAACCTAGTGATTAAGAGTCACTTGCTCTGCCAATTGAGCTAACGGCGCAGCTCCCTTCCACTCGTCCATCCCACGAGGCGCGCCAGGAGGGAATCGAACCCCCGACCCACAGCTTAGAAGGCTGTTGCTCTATCCAACTGAGCTACTGGCGCTTCACCCACTGGTCGTTCCTTGCCTCCCGTCCTTCGCGACCCGATCGGGGCGGCCGGATTCGAACCGGCGACCTCCTGCTCCCAAAGCAGGCGCGATACCGGGCTACGCTACGCCCCGCCAACCCCCAAGAATAGCCAGGCCCATCGCACCGGTCAACGGCCCGATGCGACGCGCAACACGATCCTCACAGACCGCTAGAGCTCCCGATCCCCTCCAGCAGCGCCGCGAAGGCCCGCGCGCGATGACTCACCCGCCCCTTGGTGTCGCGACCCACCGTCCCGAACGCCGCCCCGAGCTCCTCGCTCCAGAAGAGTGGGTCGTACCCGAACCCCTCGCTCCCCGCTGGCGCCTCGAGGATGCGCCCGGCGCACTCCCCGCGCCCGACCCACTCGCGGTCCCCGAGGCGCGCGACCATCACGCAGACGAAACGCGCGCGGCGGTCGGGGCTCCCCTCGAGCGCGGCGAGCAACGCGGCGTTGTTCTCTTCATGGAGCGCCGCCCCGGTGGCCGAGGACCCGGTCCATCGCTTGCTCCGCACACCGGGGGCCCCGCCCAACGCCAGGACCTCGAGCCCGGAATCGTCGGCGACGACGAGCCGTCCCGGGAGACGCGCCGCGAACCAGACCGCCTTCGCACGCGCGTTCGCCTCGAAGGTGTCGTACCCCTCGAGCGCCTCCTCCGCCGGATCCTCGTCTGGGAAGCCCGCCTCGGCGAGACCGATCGCCGTGACCCCCCGTGCGGCGCACATCGCGGCGAGCTCCCGCACCTTCCCTTCACTGCGCGTGGCCAGCACCACCGACGGCGGGCGGATCACGGCGGGCCCCTCACTCACGGCATGCCCAGCGCCTGCCGCTGTGCGAGGTCGAGTGAACGGATCCCCGCCGCCGCCAGATCGAGCAGGGTGTCGAGGTCGCCTCGCGCGAAGGTCCCGTGCTCCCCGGTCCCCTGGACCTCGACGAAGCGCCCCTCGCTGCTCATCACGACGTTGGCATCGACATCGGCCCGCACGTCCTCCTCATACTCGAGGTCCAACACGGGCGCGCCGCCGACGACCCCGACACTCACCGCGGCGACGCGGCGTTTGACCGGAGAGACGGCGATCCGCTTGGTCCGCACCATCCACTCGAACGCGTCACAGACGGCGACGGCAGCGCCGGTGATCGCGGCCGTCCGCGTCCCCCCGTCGGCCTGAAGCACATCGCAATCGACCTTGAGCGTGTACTCGCCCCAGCGGAAATCGTCGAGCATCGCACGGACGCTCCGACCGATGAGGCGCTGGATCTCCTGGGTCCGCCCCCCGACCTGCCCGCGCTCGCGCGCGGTGCGCGTGTGCGTGGCCCGCGGGAGCATCGCGTACTCCGCGGTGAGCCACCCTTCGCCCTTCCCCTTCTTCCACCCGGGCACCCCATCCTCGACACTCACCGCGCAGAGGACGCGCGTGTTCCCGAACGTGATGAGACAGGAGCCCTCGGCGTTCGGGGCGGCGCCCCGGGTGATGCTCACCGGGCGGAGGGCGTCGGCGGCGCGGCCACCGGGACGGGTGGCGCAATCAGGCGGGACGGTGGGCACGCAGCTTCTCGAGGATCGAGGTGGTGGACTGCCCGGGGGTGAGCGGGATGATCACCACCCGGCCGCCGCGGGCACGCACGACCTCGGCGCCGACGACGGTCTCGGGGCGATAATCGCCCCCCTTCACGATGACGTCCGGCGCGAGCGCCTGGACCAACGCGGCCGGCGTGTCCTCACCGAAGACCACGACGACATCCACCATCTCGAGCGCCGCGAGCACATAGGCGCGCTCCGCCTCGGAGCGCACCGGACGATCGTCCCCCTTGCCGAGCCGACGGACCGAGGCATCGCTATTGAGTCCGACGATGAGGTGCGCCCCCTCGGCTCGGGCCCCGCGCAGCACATCGATGTGCCCGGGGTGCAGGAGATCGAAGACCCCATTCGTGAAGACCACGGGGCCGGCGCAGCCCGCGCGCCACGCCACCGCCTCGGCTCGCGTCATGACCTTTCGCTGCGGATCACGCGCGACGCTCACCATTGCGACTGCGCTCCCTCGATGATCTCCGTGACGATCCGATCGATCGCCTGTTTGCGTCCTTCCGCCTCGCCGCGATCGGCGTACTCCCCTTCGGCCGAGACCCCGGTCTTCTGCCAGAGGACCTTCCCCGTGACCTGATCGACGATCTCGATGTCGACCAGGACGCGCAGCCGGCGCCGCGCCGAGGTGGCCTGATTCGGGTTGGCACTGAATCCCACGGGGATGTCGAGCTCGTAGCGCGTCACGGTGCCGCGCACGACGGCACTCGCCCGATCCTCCGGCGCATCACGGAGCCCGAGGCGGTCCTGCATCCCTCGGCGGAGCGCCTCCTGCAACTCACGCGGCACCTCCGGTGTCGCGGTCTCGTTGTCGAACGGCATGACCGCGACGGTGCGGATGTGCGTCGGCAGTCCCCCGCCGGCGAAGCCGTAGAGACAGCCGGTCACGGTGACGGACAGGAGGGCGACGAGGAGGGATCGGCGCGACGGCATACGCATCAGGGGAAGCTACCGACCGCGGCCTCGAGCCGGCGGCGGAGGTCGGCGGGGATCGCCACGGGCTTGTTCGTGCCATCGATGCTCACGAGGTCGGTGGTCGCCTCGGCGACGACCTCATGGGACCCATCGGGGCGATTCCGCGTGAGCCGGTAGGCGAAGGACACCATCCGCGACCGGGCCTCCGTGAGCCGGGTGGTGATGGTGATCTCGTCGTCGTACCGGGCGGCGGCTCGGTAGCGCAGGTGCGCATCGGCGACGGCGAGCCGGACGCCGGCGGCCTCCATCTCCGCGTAGGAGACCCCGAGCTGACGGATGAACTCGGTGCGACCCACCTCGCACCAGACGAGATAATTGGCATGATACGCCACCCCCATCTGGTCGGTCTCGGCATACCGGACGCGGATCTGCGACTGCGATTCCATGAGTGAAAGTCTAATCGCCGCTCTGACGGCTTGGGGGGGGGGGCTTGGGGCCCGTCGGCGTGCCGGACCCGATGCATCCGGCGTGGTGCCGGAGGGCGGTCCGGTGTACGATTCCCCGATGCTGCCCGCTCCCTGTTATGTGATCGCCGATGCGCACCTCGGCGTGGCGCCCGCCGAGACCGAGCGTGAGCTGCTGGGGTTCCTGCGCGCCTTCCCGAGCGATGGACGGTCGCTGGTGATCGATGGCGACCTCTTTGACTTCTGGTTCGAATGGCGCGAGGCGGTCCCCCGGCGTGGGGTCCGGGTGCTCGGGGAGCTGGCCCGTCTCCATGATGCGGGGATCGAGATCCTCTGGATCGCCGGGAATCATGACTGCTGGGGCGGCGATGTCCTCCGGCACGACCTCGGGCTGACGTATCACGTGGGGCCGTGGCGTGGGACGATCGGCGGGTGGGACACGCTCATCGAGCATGGCGATGGGCTCCGTGCGGTGGAGGACGCCCCGTATCGGCGGCTCCGGCGCGTGTTACGTCATCCGTGGAGTGTGACGGCGTATCGGTGGATCCATCCCGACCTCGGGACCTGGCTCGCGCTGCGCAGCTCCCACACGAGTCGCCACATGCGTCCACGGGACGGGGGCGAGGGATTACGCCGGGTCGCCACCTCGGTGCTCTCCAGCGCCGAGGCCCCGCAGCTCTACGTGCTCGCGCACTCCCATGTGGCGGCGCTGGAGCCCCTTGGTGGAGGGATCTTCGCGAATCCCGGGGCCTGGCTCGACGGTCCCCAGGGGTTGCGGATCACGGCGGACCGGGTCGAGCGGATCCTCTGGCGATCGGGCGGGGTCGAGAGCGGTCATTCGCTCCCGCATCCACAGCGGTGAGCGACGCGATCAGCTGACCGCTCAGCGGCGGCGGAACGACGCGCTGATCTGCGCCCCGGTCGCCGTCGGGGTGATCCCCAGGCGCACGGGAAGATCCCAGAGTTGCGCCGCGACGAAGGCGTCGGCGCCCGCGAAGAGATGATTGAAGACGAGGACGGCGAGCCAATCCTCATAGTGCAGACGCCGGGTCCGCACATAGGCCTCGGTGTATCGCGGCACGCTCCACTCGGCGACCTGGAGCGCCCCCGCACTCGAGCGGGCCGGGAGTCCCGTGACCGGATCGGTCACATAGCGGAGCGGCATGGAGTCGCCCGCGAAGGTCCGCGCGATGCGTAAGTCCTCGGCGGACCGATGTACGAGG
>CAIVJV010000301.1 GCA_903906325.1 uncultured Gemmatimonadota bacterium | reverse complement strand
CCCCGAGCGACGGGCGCGACCGGATTCTCTGGAAGCGCGAGGCGATCGAGGTCGTGCCCCGCGGGGGGTTCCGGCCCCAGACGACCTATCGGGTGCTCCTCCTCCCGGGCATGGGCGATCTGCGCGGCAACTTCGCGCCCGAGGGGATCGACCTGATCTTCTCCACCGGTCCGGTGATCGCCGCCGGGGCGATCCATGGCGTGCTCTTCGACTGGCCCGCCGGCAAGGTCGCGACGAACGCGCCACTCGAGGCCTACCTGCCGAGCGACACGCTCTTCCGGTGGCGCACCCGTTCCGATTCCACCGGGCGCTTCTCCCTCGCGTACCTGACCCCTGGCACCTATCACCTGAGAGGGTGGGTCGACCAGAACACGAACGGGATCATCGACCCGCGCGAGGCGATCGACACCGCGACGGTGCGCGTCGACTCCTCGGCGACGGTGGAGCTCTATGCCTTCGCGCGGGATACGATCGGACCGCGGATCGAGCAGGTGGAGATCGCGGACTCGGTCGCCCTGCGCATCAAGTTCGACCGCCCGACGGCGGTGGATTGGACGCCGACGGAGGCCTCGGTCCGGCTCCTCCGCGCGGACAGCAGCGTGATCGCCCTCGGTCCCCTGCTCAGCGGCGGCGCGCTCGATACCGCGATCGCCACGGCGCGGGAGGCTCGGCAGGCGCTCCGTGATTCGGTGGCCAGGGATTCGCTCGCGGCCGACTCGCTCGCGGCCGATTCACTCGCCGTCGATTCCCTCCCGCCCCCACGCCCGCCGCGTGACAGCATCCGCGAGGACCGCCGCGAGCTCTTGATGGCGTCCGACTCCCTCGCGACCGACTCGGTGCCGAAGCGCACCGCACCCGTGCTGCAGCGCCCGATCCCGGCACAGACCTGGGGCGCGATCCTCCCGGAGCCACTGCCCCCCGGGCTCTACCGCGTGAAGCTGACCAAGATCCGAGGGATGAGCGGGGCGGAGCGGGACTCGGAGCGCGAGATCCGGCTCCGTCCCCCCCCGCCGCCCAAGCGCGACTCCACCGCGGCCCCACGCCGGCCATGACCGAGCGACGCCGCGCGCTCCCCGCGGTCGGGACGGTGATCGAGCGTCCCGGGATCCAGGCGCTCGCGACGCGGTGGACGCGAACGCTCGTCACCGAGGCGGTGCGCGGGATCATCGCGGCGGCGCGCACCGGCGGTCCCCTGCCGTCGGACGACGCGAACTGGGCGATGGCGATCGATGCGCGGCTCGCCGAGCAGACGCGCCCCTCGCTGCGCCCCGCGATCAACGCGACCGGCGTGGTCCTCCACACGAACCTCGGCCGCGCCCCCCTCGCACGGGCCGCCCTCGACGCGATCGGGGCGATCGCGCACGGCGCGAGCACGCTGGAGTACGACCCCGAGGCCGGCGTGCGGGGATCGCGCCACACCCACGCGGCCCGTCTGCTCTGCGACCTCACCGGCGCGGACGATGCGATCGTGGTGAACAACTGCGCGGCGGGCCTCGTGCTCGCGCTGCAGGCCCTCGCCGCCGGCCGCGAGACGGTGGTGAGTCGCGGCGAACTCGTGGAGATCGGCGGGAGCTTCCGCGTCCCCGAGATCATGGAGGCGAGCGGGACCACGTTGGTGGAGGTGGGGACCACCAACCGCACGCACGCCGATGATTACCGCCGCGCCATCGGTCCCCGCACCGCGGCGATCGTGAAGGTGCATCGCAGCAACTTCGCGATCGAGGGATTCGTCGCCGAGGCCTCGGTCCGTGACCTCCGTCCGATCGCCCAGGACGCAGGGATCCCGTTGATCCATGATTTCGGGAGCGGGCTGATGCTCGACCTCTCGCCGTGGGGCCTCACCGGGGAAGTGACCGTGCCCGAGACGGTCCGCGACGGCGCCGACCTCATCATCATGAGTGGGGACAAGCTCCTCGGCGGACCGCAGGCGGGGATCGTCCTCGGGACGCGCGACACGATCGGGGCCCTGCGACGGCATCCCCTGGCCCGCGCGCTCCGCGTGGACAAGCTCACGATCGCCGCGCTCGAGGCCACGCTCGGGCTCTATCGCGACCCGGCGCGGGCGCGTCGCGAGATCCCCGCCCTGGCGATGCTCACGGAGTCACCGGCGGCGATCCGAGCGCGGGCCGAGGGGATCGTCGCCACGGTCGCCAGCGGCGCGGTCGCCCCGTGCGAGAGCACCGTCGGCGGCGGCGCCTTCCCCACCGCGCGCATCCCGTCCTTCGCGGTGACCCTAGTGGATGACATCGTCGCGGTCGAGCGCCGCCTGCGGCATGGCGCGATCCCCGTGGTCGGTCGTCTCGCCGATGGACGACTCTGGCTCGACCTGCGGAGCGTCCCACCGGAGGACGACGCGGTGCTCGTGGCGATGCTGCGTGAGGCGCTCGGCCCGGGAGGCCGCTGACGCGATGACGCGCCCTGCCCTCCTCTGTGACCGCGACGGGACCCTGATCCACGACGCCCACTACCTGCACGACCCGGCGCAGGTCCGGCTCCTGCCAGGTGCGGCGGCGATGCTGCGGGCCTTCCAGCAGGCGGGCTGGGCGCTCGTCGTCGTCACCAACCAGGCGGGGATCGCGCGGGGGCTGATCACCGAGGCCCAATATGAGGCGGTGCGTGCGCGCCTCGATGCCCTCCTCGCCATCGAGGGAGTGACCCTCGATCTCTCCCTGCACTGCCCACATCACCCGGCGTTCACCGGCCCCTGCCGGTGCCGGAAACCGGGCACCCTGCTCCACGAGCAGGCGCGCCAGCGGCTCGATCTCGATCTCGCGCGCAGCGTCTGGATCGGGGACCGGTGGCACGACGTCGCGCCGGCCCGTCACTTCGATGGCCGGGGGATCCTGATCCCGAGCCCGGACTCCCCCGCCGACGAGGTGGCACGCGCCGAGCGCGAGGCGGAGGTCGCGTCGTCACGCGACGAGATCGTCGCCCGCGTGCTCGGCGATGCACCGTCGGAGACGCTCTGATGGTGGAGCGGCCTCCCTCTGCGCGGCGCGGTAGATTCGTCCTGTGAGCACCCCGCGCGCACGTCTCGCCATCCTGGCCTCGGGTGGCGGCTCGAATCTTCAGGCGATCCTCGACCATCTCCGGTCCCTCGGTGCGGCCTCGCCGGCGGAGGTCGTCCTGGTGATCAGCGATCGTGCCGCGGCGGGGGCGCTCGACCGTGCGCGTGCGGCGGGGATCGCGGCGGTCCATCTCCCCGCGAGCGCCTCGCATACCTTGGCGGCCCTCCTCGAGGCACAGGACATCACGCATATCGCGCTCGCGGGCTATCTCCGGCTCGTCCCTGCCGAGGTGATCACGGCGTTCGCGGGTCGGATCGTGAACATCCATCCCGCCCTGCTCCCCGCCTTCGGGGGCCCTGGGATGTATGGTCGCCACGTGCATGAGGCCGTGCTCGCCAGCGGCGCGCGCGTCAGCGGGGCCACGGCGCACTTCGTGGACACCCGCTACGATGAGGGGGCGATCATCGCGCAGTCACCGGTCCCGGTGCACGCGGACGATACCCCCGCGACCCTCGCCGCCCGCGTCCTCGCGGCCGAGCATCAGCTCTATCCTCGCGTCGTCGCCGCGCTCTGCGCTGGGACCCTCTCGCTGGGCTCCGATGGTACGGTCCGTGGCGCGCCCCCTGTCTCTTGATCCCTGTCCCCTGATCCCTGGTCTCTGATGCCTGTCGCCCTGCTCTCCGTCTCCGATAAGTCGGGCCTCCTCCCCTTCGCGCAGGGGCTCCGTGACCTAGGCTTCACCCTGCTCTCCACCGGGGGGACGGCCAAAGCGCTGCGCGAGGCGGGGCTCGCGGTCACCGATGTGAGCGAGGCCACCCGGTTCCCCGAGAT
>CAIVJV010000300.1 GCA_903906325.1 uncultured Gemmatimonadota bacterium | reverse complement strand
GGCGCGCAGCACCGTCAGCGGGATCAGCGCGAGGATCGCGAGCACGGCCGCGACCGGGAGCGCCTCGGAGAGACCAAAGCTCGTGAAGCGGTCGTAGCTCAGGACGCTCACGACCTTGGGGTTGTACGTGAGAATCACGATCGCCCCGAACTCACTCACCGCACGCGCCCACATCACCACGGCGGACGCGAGGAGACCTCGCCCCGCGAGCGGGAGCGTCACCCGATGAAAGGCGCGCCACGGCGTGTCACCCAGCGTGCGGGCGACCCCTTCATAGCGCGGATCCACCTTCGCGAAGGCCTCACGGGCCCCACTCACGAAGAGCGGCGCGGAGACGAAGAGCATCGCGGCGATGATCCCGAGGGGCGTCCCGACGATACGCAAGCCGACCTCGAGCGCGGCCCCACCGACCGCGCTCTCACGGCCGAGCAGGAGGAGGAGCGCGATCCCTGCCACCGGATGCGGGATGAGGAGCGGGAGATCGAGGATCGCCGAGAGAAGGGCGCGGCCTGGGAAGGTCCGCCGCGCGAGCAGGTAGGCGAGCGGGGTCGCCGTGAGGACCCCGATGAGCGTGGCCGCCGTCGCACAGAGGGCGGTCAAGAGGAGCGAGGCGCGGAGCTCCGCATCGGAGGCGAGTCGCCGCAGTCCCTCCGCGCCTCCCACACCGACCAACTCCGCGAGCGGCGCCGCGAGAAAGAGCAGGAGAAACGATCCCGCGAGCGCCGCGAGGACGCTCAAGAGCCGCGCCATCGCGCGAGATCGCCCCGCATCACGCGGCTGACGCTCGCTGGCTCGCACGGTCATGGGACCATCCACGACGCCGTGGTGCCCCGTGGGACCGCCACCTCGAGTGCGTCGAGCCCCTCGCGCCGCAGGATCGTGCGCCCATCGGCCGAGAGCAGGAACCGAGCGAAGCGCTCCGCCACCGCGGGGTGGGGCGCCTCACGCGGGACGCCGACCCCGTAGACTATCGGTGCGCCGACGAAGGTGACGGAGTCCCCGGCTCTTGCCCCGCGCACCGTCACCGAGGCGAGGGCGTAGGTGCCCGCCGAATCGGGGGGGCTCAGATCGATCCCGTTCGGGAGCTGGACGAAGGGGAGCCCCATCGCCCGGGCCATCGACTCGTACGACCAGATGTAGTCGAACTCCCCGGCCTCCAGGAGCCCGACGAGATCGGCCTCCTTGGGGCGGACATTCCGCGCGGGATGGGCCCGCTCCAACGCGGCCCCGAGCCCCGGTTGCGCGTAGTACCGCTCCGCCAGCTGCCAGACGAGCAAGGTGCGATAGCCGTTGGGATCGAGCTGCGGATCGGAGCGCCCGGTCTCGACGCCGGGGCGCTGGAGTACCTGCCACCAGTTCTCTGCGGTGATCTTTTTTGCGAAGCGCGACCGATCGGTATAGGCGAGCACCATCCGGTTCCGCGCGAACTCCACATAGCCATCGAGGAAGATCGGCATCAGGAAGTGCGGGAAGACCTCGGCGTCCGCCAGCGCGATCAGGTCAGGGATCTTCCCCAGCTCGGTGAGCTTCCGCGCCGACTCGAGCGACCCCGCACTCTCCTGCTCGATTCGCACCCCGGTCCGCGCCGCGAAAGTATCGAGCGCGGCCCGGATCGGGCGCGCGAGGCTCCCCGCATTGAAGACGACGAGGACCTCATCTGAGGCGCGCCCTCGGTCGCCACCGCAGGCGAGGAGCCCTGAGACCAGGAGGGGGAGGAGCAACGACCGGAGCCGCATCGGCGTAGTATGACCAACTCCCCGTGGCGGCACCACACCCGGGCGAGCCCGACGCGAGACGAACCCGTGACGTACCTACCCTCGCCCGGGCCGTATATTCCGTCTGACCTTTTCCCCTCCCGGCCCCCGACCATGCCGACCCCCGCCCTCGAGATCTCGGGCGTCACCAAACGGTACGCCGCGCACACCGCGGTCCGCGACCTCTCCCTGACCGTCCCCACTGGGACGGTGTACGGGCTCCTCGGCCCCAACGGCGCCGGGAAGACGACGACGATCCGGATGATCCTCAACATCATCGCCCCGGACACGGGGACGATCCGGATCCTCGGCGCCCCGCACGCCGCCGGCGCGTCGCTCGATCGCGTCGGCTACCTCCCCGAGGAGCGCGGCCTCTACAAGAAGATGATGGTCCGCGATGTGCTCCGGTTCTTGGCCGAACTCAAAGGGATCGACCGCAAGACCGCTGATCTCCGGATCGACGAATGGCTCGAGCGGCTCACCCTTCGTACCGAGGCGAAGGATTGGGGGAGGGCGAAGGTCGATGAGCTCTCGCGCGGGATGCAGCAGAAGGTCCAGTTCATCGGCACGCTCCTGCACGACCCCGAGCTCGTGATCCTCGACGAGCCCTTCAGCGGGCTCGATCCTATCAACGCGCAGGCACTCAAGGACACCGTCGTCGAGCTGCGCCGGCGTGGACGCACGGTGATCTTCTCGACCCACCTGATGGACAACGCCGAGCGACTCTGTGATGCCGTCTGCATCATCGCCGGCGGGACCAAGGTGCTCGATGGGACGATGACCGACGTGAAGGGCGCGCATGCCGGGCGGACGGTGGCGCTCGTCCTCGAGTCGGATCCTCCGAGTGATGTGCGCGCGGCACTGGCCGATCGCTCCCTCGTGGCGCGGTGTGACGACCACGGACGCACCTTCGAATTGGAACTCGCCTCAGGGGCGGATGCGCAGACCCTGCTGCGACGGCTGGTCAGTGCGGGCGCGGTGATCCAACGCTTCGAGCGCGTACAACCCTCGTTGCATCAGATCTTCCTCGAACGGGTCGGCGCCACGGGCGTCGAGCCGGGGATGAGTGGACATGGCTAAGCTCTGGGCGGTCATCCGCCGCGAATATCTCGAGCGGGTCCGGACCAAGTGGTTTGTGATCGTCACGCTCTTCGGCCCCCTCTTTTTCGGGGGGATCATGATCCTCCCAGCCTACTTGAGCGTCCGGAGCATGCGCGAGGCGCGGGTCGCGAACATCCGCATCCTCGATGCCACCGGCACCGGGCTCGGCGTGCGAATCGCCGATCGTCTCGCTGCCCCGACCTTACAAGGGCCGTCGCCTGAGCGTGCGCCGGTGGACGAGCTCCGTCCGGCGGAGCTCGCCGCGCGAGAGGCGGAGCTCATCGCCCAGATCCAGCGCAAGGAGCTTGCCGGGGTCTTGGTGGTCGACTCCGCGACCGTCAGCTCGGGCGCCGCGCGCTATGCGGGCCGCAACGCGGGCTCGGTCGGGGATATCGATGTGATGGAGGCGGCGATCCGACAGTCCCTCCTCGCCTTCCGACTCGAATCGGAGGGGATCGATGCGGCACGGGCGGAATCCCTGACCAAGGTGCGGGTGCGCCTCACGGCGGATCGCGTGACCGATGAGGGGCTCGGCGGCTCAGGGATCGCCAACACGATCTTCGGCTTCGGTGTCGCTTTCCTCCTCTACTTCAGCATCGTCTTCTACGGGCAGGCCATCCTGCGCGGGGTCCTCGAGGAGAAGACCACACGTGTGGCCGAGGTGATCGTCGCGAGTGTGTCGCCGGATGTGTTGTTGGCCGGGAAGGTGATCGGCGTCGGCGCCGTCGGGCTCACCCAACAGTTGGTCTGGGTCCTCTCGAGCGTCGGGTTCTACACGCAGCGCGCCACGATCTTCGGCGCGATGGGGATCAAGGGCATGCCGCAGGTCGGGCTCCCCTCGGTCGAGCCCTTCGTGCTCGTCGCCCTCGTCCTCTTCTTCTTGCTCGGCTACACCCTGTACGCCTCGCTCTTCGCCGCGGTGGGGGCGATGGTCGGGAGTCAGGAGGAGGCGCAGCAGGCCGCGCAGCCGGTGATCATGTTGCTCGTCTTCAGCATCATCTTCGCACAACCGGTCCTCACGAACCCCAACAGCCGGCTCGCGGAGATCGTGAGTTGGGTGCCCTTCTCCGCCCCGATCATCATGCCGATGCGGATGACCGCGACGCCGATCGGTGCGGGAGAGATCATCGGGAGCCTCCTGGGGGTGCTGCTCGCGAGCGTCGCGTGCGTGTGGGTGGCGGCGCGGATCTATCGCGTGGGACTCTTGATGTACGGGAAGCGGCCGAGCCTGGCCGAGCTCGGGCGCTGGATCCGACAGTCATGAACGACAGCGGGGCGGCGAGACAGCTCGCCGCCCCGCTTCATCATCGCGCCGGACGTCTTACCGCGCCGCCGGCGCGCAGTACTGATCGAACGCCTTTGCGAGATCCTGCGCGATCGCCTCGGCCGTGCGCCCCTCGATCTGCCAGCGCTCCACCATGTGCACGAGCTTCCCATCGCGCAGGAGCCCGATGCTCGGCGAGCTCGGCGCATATCCGGTGAAGTAGCTCCGCGCCTGACGCGTGGCATCCACATCG
>CAIVJV010000299.1 GCA_903906325.1 uncultured Gemmatimonadota bacterium | reverse complement strand
GTCAGGGATAGCGCGTCGTGCCCGGGTGGAAGCTCTGCCAGCTGTGCCAGAACTCTTGGCTCGCGGTGATCACGCGCAGCGTATCGCGAGGGCCGTGGCCGCCGAAGCCCACGGCGCGATCCCCGGCCCGCAGGGAATCTCCCTCCCGCGCGAAGATCGTGGCCGCGTCGGGCCGCTCGAAGGCGAAGAAGCTCGCGCTGTCGGTGGCGACGACGAGGACGATCGGACGTCCCGCCAGGGTATCGTTGATCGCCCCCAGGCGGAGGAGGGCGTTCCAATCGTAGGCACGATCGGCACCGCCGAGGCGCACGCCGATCACCCACGATTTCCGAGCCCATGAGCGGGGATCGGTCCCGGTGAGGGTGCGGCGGCTCGTGCCGCGCTCGTAGGCGTAATCCCGGTCGTAGGCGTCGGCGAAGCGTGGGTCGCCCCGCATCACGCGCGTCTCGGGATGGAGCGCGGTCCACTGGCGGAGCGTCACCTGGACGCTCGGGAGCTCGGCGAGCACCGTCCCGCGGCGCGGGCCCACGAGGGCCTCGCCATTGGCCTGCCGCCACCAACTCCCGGTGGCCTGGTCCTCGAGCATCGCGTTGAACTCGTCCATCCCTACGAGGCGGAAGCGCTCGACCGCGCCATCGAGCACGGGGTCGAAGACGCGCCCCGTCCGGCAGACGGTGCAATAGGTCACGAGCACCGGGCGCCCGGCGATGGTGTCCGTGAGGAAGTGATGATAGCCGATGAATTGGAGCGGGTAGGCGCGCGCCTCGCCGTTCACCACGACGCCGACCACGAGCCGGTCAGGGGCGACGTCGGAGGCAGCCGGTGCGACCATCACGACCGCCTCGGGTTGCCGGAAGATCCGGTCCGCCGCCATCACGAAGTTCGTCGCGTAGGTGATGCCGCCCGCGAGGATCGCGAGCCCCGCGAGCGCGGCGCGACCCGCGCGACTCGGCGGGAGCGATCGCGCGCCGAGCGCGAGTCAGAGGAGCGCGGTCGCTCGGATCGCCCAGCGGGCGGAATGAAGGGCGAAGGCGATCTCGACGCTCCGGACCCGTTGCGAGCCCGGGAGCGGCATCACGAACCAGACGGCGGCCGCCTCGAACAGGGCGAGGAGGACGAGGCCGGCCGGCAGGAGGAGTGAGCGCATGAGGGCTACGATGCGGTGCCGATGGCGGCGCCCGCCAGCAGCGGGAGGAGCAGCTCGGAGAGGACCCGCCTGTCTGGACCGAAGGCACCCGCGTCGCCTTCCCTGATCCCGAGGCGCGATCTCTCGGGCGCCAACAGCTGGCGATGCGTGAGACCGACGTCAGACGCCGCCGGCAGGATGAGACACTCCTCGTCTCGGCCCGGGATGTCGGTCTCCCCCTCGACGGTGAGCCCCACATGCGACCCGAGGTCGACGGTCAGTTCGCGTCCCTCCGGGGTGCAGACGAGCGCGGTCCGCGGGGCCTGATCGAGGAGGACCACGCCAAGTGACGAAGGGAGCAGAGAACGGTGCGCGGCGGTCGTGAAGACCGCACCGACGTCATGCGTGGAGCAGAGGGCCGCGATCTCCGACCCCGAGGCACGCATGGGCAGCACCACCGCCCCTCGCCCATCGCTCGCGGCGAGCGCCACCACCGTCGCCGGGCCCAAGGGGAGGAGGATCCCTGATCGCCTGCGCGCGAGGAGCCGAACCAGCGGAGCACTCCGCTGCAGGAGCGTGAAGCCCGCCGCGACCAGCTGCGAGGCGGGGAGATCGTCGATCCGGCCACCGGCGGCGGCGAGGCGGAGGGCGAGGGTGTCCACGGAGTGAACGATAACGCCCCCGCCGTCGCCTCCAATTCCCCTCTGGGAACCGGTATCTTTCACGGATGTCTCCAGACCCTCGTCTGATGATCAGCGTCTCCGGCATCCGGGGACGGGTCGGCCATGGGCTGACCCCCGACGTCGTCGCACGGTACGCCGCCGCCTTTGGCGCCTGGGCGATCGCCCGCGGCACGGCGCGCACCATCGTCCTGGGCCGTGACAGCCGGGTCTCCGGACCGCTCTTCCACGCCGTCACACGTGCCGCGCTGGAATCCGTCGGCGCCGAAGTGATCGACATCGGGCTCACGACGACCCCCACGCTCCAGCTCGCCGTCGAGCATCACCACGCCGCTGGCGGACTCGGGATCACCGCGAGCCACAATCCGATCGAGTGGAACGCGCTCAAGTTCATCGGCCCCGATGGTCTCTTCCTGAGCGCGGCGCAGGGCGCCGAGATGCGGGCGCTGGTCGAGCAGGGGATCCCCTATGCGACCTGGGACCGGCTCGGCCAGGTGCACTTCGATGGCGAGGCCATCACGCGCCATATCGACCAGGTGCTCGCGCTCCCGTTCATCGACGTCCCGGGCATCCGGTCGCGGAAATTCCGCGTCGCCTTCGATGCCTGCCATGGCGCCGGTGGCGAGGTCATCCCGCATCTCCTCGAGCTCCTCGGCTGTGAGGTGCATGCGATCGGCCTCACGGCGGATGGTCACTTCCCGCGACCTCCCGAGCCGGTGGCGGAGCACCTCACCGATCTGGAGGCACTCGTGAAGCGGACGGGCGCCGCCGTCGGCTTCGCGACCGACCCCGATGTCGATCGCCTCGCCCTCGTCGCAGATGACGGGAGGGCCATCGGGGAGGATTACACCCTCGCCCTCGCCACGCGCGTCGTGCTCCGGCACCGCACCGGCCCGGTGGTCACCAACCTCTCCACGAGCCGCATCGTCGATGACATGGCTGCGGAGTCGGGGGCCCGTGTGCTCCGCGCACCGGTCGGCGAGGTGAACGTCGCCCTTGCGATGCGTGAGGCGGGCGCGGTGATCGGCGGGGAAGGCAACGGGGGCGTGATCCTCCCCGAACTCCACCTCGGCCGGGACGCCCCACTCGGGGTCGCACTCATCCTCCAACTCCTCCACGAGGCGGCCGAGCCCCTCTCGGCGATCGTCGCGCGCTTCCCACGCTACGCGATCGTCAAGGACAAGCTCGATCGTCCCGATGCCCCGCTCGATGCCGTGTACGCTCAGCTCCGCTCGGCGTTCCCGGACGCCGAGGCCGACACCCAGGATGGGTTGCGCCTCAGCTGGCCCGATCGTTGGGTGCATGTGCGTCCCTCGGGCACCGAGCCGATCGTCCGCGTCATCGCCGAGGCGCCCACCCGTGACGGCGCGCACGCGCTGGTCGACCGCGGGCGCCAGCTCCTCGCGGCACTTTCGTAATGATGGGAGGTGTTTGGTAGCGGATACCAGACGCCCCACCTGTTTCCTGACACCTGACCCCTGCCTCTATGTGCGGTATCGTCGGTTACATCGGTCCCAAGGACGCCACCCCGATCCTCATCGGGGGGCTCAAGCGTCTCGAGTATCGCGGATATGACTCGTCCGGGGTCGCGCTGATCGATCGCGGGGCGCTGGAGACGCGGCGCGCCGAGGGGAAGATCGCGCGGCTCGAAGGGGTGCTCGCCGAGCAGCCCGTGAAGGGACATGTGGGCATCGCCCATACGCGCTGGGCGACCCACGGCCCGCCGAGTGACCGCAATGCCCATCCGCACCTCAGCACCGACAACTCGGTCGCGGTCGTGCACAACGGCATCATCGAGAACGCCGATGCGCTCCGGAAGGAGCTCCAGAGCAAGGGGCACACGTTCCGCTCCGACACCGACACCGAGGTCCTCGCCCATCTGATCCAGGAGCTCTTCGAGGGCTCGCTCGAGGAGGCGGTGATCGGGGCGCTCCGCGTGGTCGAGGGCACCTATGGGATCGCGGTCGTCTCCAGCAAGGACCCCGGGAAGATCGTCGGGGCGCGGAAGGGGAGCCCGCTCCTCGTCGGCATCGGGGCGGGGCAGTACTTCCTCGCCAGCGATGCCTCGGCGATCCTCGCGCACACCCGTGACGTGGTCTACCTGAACGAGGGGGACCTAGTGGTGCTCACCGCCGACGGGTACCGGATCCTCGACATCCATGCGTCGCCCATCCGGCGGTCGGTCGAGACGATCGCGTGGGACCTCGATGCGATCGAGCGCGGGGGCTACGAGCACTTCATGCTCAAGGAGATCTTCGAGCAGCCACAGACCGTGGCGAACACCATGCGAGGGCGGCTCCGGCTCGAGGAGGGGACCTCGAAGCTCGGAGGGCTGAACATGAGCCATGACGAGCTGATGGCGATCGACAACATCGTCATCACGGCCTGCGGGACCAGCTGGCATTCCGCGCTCATCGGCGAGTCGATGATCGAGGACATGGCGCGGATCCCCGTCGAGGTCGAGTATGCGTCGGAGTTCCGCTATCGCAACCCGATCATCACGCCGAGGACGCTCTGCATCGTGATCTCGCAGTCGGGCGAGACCGCGGACACCCTCGCGGCGATGCGCGAGGCGAAGGCCCGCGGGGCGCGGACGCTCGGCCTCGTGAACGTCGTCGGTTCGACCATCGCCCGTGAGGACGACGGCGGGATCTATCTCCATGCGGGCCCGGAGATCGGCGTCGCCTCCACCAAGGCCTTCACGAGCCAGGTGGTCGCGCTCGCCCTCTTCGCGCTCAAGCTCGCGCGGAAGCGGAATCTCTCAGTGACCCGCGGACGCGAGGTCACCCAGGCGCTCGATTCCCTGCCCACGCAGATCCAGGGGATCATCGATCAGGCTCCCGCGATCGAGGCGATCGCCGAGGCGTACAAAGACGCGCACAACTTCCTCTATCTCGGCCGGGGGTACAACTTCCCCGCCGCGCTCGAGGGGGCGCTCAAGCTCAAGGAGATCAGCTACATCCACGCCGAGGGCTATCCCGCGGCGGAGATGAAGCATGGCCCCATCGCCCTGATCGACGAGAAGATGCCCGTCGTCTTCATCGCCCCGCATGATTCGGTGTTCGAGAAGATCGTCTCGAACATCCAGGAGGTGAAGGCGCGCGGCGGGAAGACCATCGTGATCACGAGCCGAGATGAGCCGGCGCTCGCGGGATTGATGGATCATGAGATCCGGATCCCCGAGACGGTCGATATGCTCACGCCGGTCCTCGCGAGCGTGCCGCTGCAACTCCTTGCGTACTACATCGCGGTGAAGCGCGGGGCGAACGTCGATCAGCCGCGGAACCTCGCCAAGTCGGTCACGGTCGAGTAGGCGCTGGCGATGCGCGTCCTGCTGCAGCGGGTCGCTCGCGCCGAGGTGCGCGTGGCGGGGGAGGTCATCGGGCGGATCGGGCGCGGGTACTGCCTGTTGGTGGGATATACCGCCCGCGACGCCGAGGCGGAGAACCGCTGGATGGCGGAGAAGGTCACGGGCCTGCGGCTCTTCCCCGATGCGGAGGGCAAGATGAATCTCGGGCTCGAGGCGGTGCAGGGGGCCCTCCTCGTGGTGAGCCAGTTCACCCTCTACGGCGATGCGGCGAAGGGACGGCGTCCCTCCTTCGTCGACGCGGCCCCACCGGAGCAGGCCCGGGCGCTCTACCTCCAGTTCGTCGATCTGCTGCGTGCCCAGGGATGCGAGGTGGCGACCGGGGAGTTCGGGGCCGACATGGCGGTCGAGCTCGTGAACGATGGCCCCGTCACCCTCTGGCTCGAGCGATGACCGGGCCCCTCGAGGTCATCCTCGCCTCGCAGTCGCCGCGTCGTCGCGACCTCCTCGATCTGATCGGGATCACGCACGTCGTGCGGCCCGCCGACATCGATGAGGCGGTCCTCCCGGACGAGGCGCCGATCCCCCATTGCGAGCGTCTCGCGCGGTCCAAGGCGGCGACCCTCGCCGTCCGTTCCCCTGACGCCGTGGTCATCGCCGCAGATACCATCGTCGTCCTCGACGGCGAGATCCTCGGGAAACCCGCCGATGGGGGGGAGGCGCGGGCGACCCTCGCCCGACTGAGCGGCCGCATCCACACCGTGCACACCGCGATGGCCGTCGCCCTCGGGGGAGAGACCGTGAGCGCCGTGGAGTCGGTGCAGGTCACCTTCCGCCCCCTCACGGCAGACGAGATCGCGGCCTACGTCGCCACCGGGGAGCCGATGGACAAAGCCGGGGCGTACGGGATCCAAGGCTTCGGCGCCACGATCGTCGAACGGATCGATGGCGACTACTTCAGCGTGATGGGGCTCGGCCTGCGGCGACTCGTCGCGCTCTTGGCCGAGCTGGGGCTCCGTTATGACGTCGGCGCCGGGGTGCGTCGCGGCGGATAGCTCGCCGCGTAGTGCGTCCGCCACCGCTCCACGCGGTCGAGCACCTGCTGCACCGTGATCCGCGGCATGCGATCCGGACGGTTCTCCATCGAGATCGGATAGTCCTCGCCGGGGTCGCCGTAGGCGTCGACCATCAGATCGCCGAACTTCCGATACGGCCCCACGCGCTTGGGATTCGAATAGGCGATCAGACTCACCACGGGCCGGTCCAGCGCGACGGTGATGTGCAGCGGCCCCGTGTCGGGGGAGAGCACGAGCGCCGCGGCGTCGAGGATCCCCACGAGGCCACGCAATCCGCCCTGTCCGAGCGCGGAGATCGGTGTGTGCCGGGCCCGCTCGAGGATCACCCGCTCGGCGTGGACTTCGCGCGGGGACCGCGCGCCGACCAACACCGGCTGCAAGCCGAAGTCATGCCAGAGCGCGTCTGCGACCTCGGCCCATCGCTCGGGGAGCCAATCCTTCACCGGTTTGCTCGTCGCGACGACGATCGGGGCGATCGGTCGATCGATCCGCGAGAGGAATCCCTGCTGCCACGCCCGCTCGGCTGCGTCCCACGGACCGAGCCCCCAGGTGACGGGCCGCGACTCGACGCCGAGCCAATCGGCGAACTCGAGATATTGGTCCTGCACATGCTGCATGGGGTGCGGGGGGATCCGATGCGTCGTGAAGAGCCAGTTCGCGTCCCGCGCCCGCGCCCGATCGAATCCGAGCTTCACCGGGGCGCGGGTGAAGGCGGTGATGAGCCCCGCCTTGAGGTAGACCTGGAGGTCGATCACGAGATCGAAGCGCCGCGCTCGGAGGGCGCGGTGGATCGCGCAGAATCCCGCGAGCCCGCTGGTGCGATCGAAGAGGAGGATCTCGTCGACCAGGGGATGGCCCCGCACCAAGCCAGCGGGGCCAGGCTGTAGCACCCACGTCACCTGCATCCCAGGATGGGCCCGCTTGAGCGCGGTGAGGAGCGGGAGCACGTGCACCACATCCCCCACCGCCGACATCATCACGATGCAGACGCGGTCCATCGCGACGCGGCTCACGCGCCCGCCTCCGTCGCGAGCTGCCGGAGGCGGGTGATCGCGGTCTCCTCGATGGGGAGCTGCCACCGATCGCGCCATTTGCGAAGGGAGCGCTCGAGTCGGGCGAGATTGCGGGCGGCGATCCCCGCCTCGTTCGGCACGCCGAGGCGGACGCGGTCCACATCGAGCAACCAGGCGTGCCAGCGTCCGCCCTCCAACGCGAGGTGCAGGTTCTTCGCGTTCAGGTCCGCGTGATGTACGCCGGCCGCTCGGAGGTCGCGGAGGAGCGCCGCGACCGCGACGAGCAGATGCGCACGTGTCGCCTCCGAGGCCGCGCGCCACGCCGTGGGGAGGTCGCCCCCCTCGGGGAGCCGGCGCGTCACCACATCGATGCGACAGAGCCCCGCCCCGGCAGGGTAGAGCACGTAGCCGATCACATCGGGCGTGCGGATCCCCGCCTCACGGAGATGGAGGGCCATACGGAGCTCCCACGGCGCGCGTCCCGGTGGGCGGAACCGGTCCCCGAGGATCGAGCGGAACGCCCCGCCATGACGTGCATGGCGCACCACCACGGGGACCGCGCTCCCCGGCAGCGTCACCCCCCACGCCGTGGCCCGTCCCTGGAAGGCGACGGCCTCCGGCTCGGCGCCAGCCCAGGCATGGAGCGTGGGGGCCGAGGCCAAGGCCCGGCGGATCCCCTCGAGGGATGCCAGGCGCGCGACCACGAGCGCACGGCCCACCGACACGCGGTCATACCCCGCGGGGACCTCCACCTCGACCCGCCTCACCGCCGGACGCGGAAGACGGGCAACGGCTGGCTCTTCCCCTTCAGCTCCATCGGGGGCAGCGGCTCCAGGGCCGGTGGGGTGGAGAGCGCGGCGCGGAAGTGGTCCGAGAGGAGGATCTCCCCGGCGCCCGCGGCCCCACAGAGGCGACTCGAGGTGTTCACCGGATCCCCGATCACCGTGTACTCGAGTCGGCGCTCGCTGCCGATGTTCCCCGCGAAGACATCCCCCACGTTGAGCCCGATCCCGATCTCCAAGGTCGGCCGGCCCGCCGCACGCCATCCCGCATTCAGCGCATCGAGCGCGGTCATCATGTCGAGGGCGGCCTGCATCGCCCGATCACAATCATCGGGGGCGCCGAGCGGGGCGCCCCACTGCGCCATCACCGCATCCCCGATGAACTTGTCGAGCGTCCCACCGTGCCGGAACACGCACTCCACCATCTCGGTGAAGTATTCGGTGAGGAGACGGGCCATCGCATCGGGATTCATCGTCTCCGAGAGCGCGGTGAAGCCGCGGATGTCGGAGAAGAGGATCGCCACGGGGCGCTTCTCCCCGCCGAGGGTGACCGCGTCGGGGCTCGAGGCGATGCGTGCCGCCAGCTGTGGGGTGAAGAAGCGTTCGAAGTTGCTGCGGGCCAGCGCCTCTCGGCGGATCCGCTCGGCGAGTTGCCCGTTCTCGAGCGAGACCGCGGCGATCCCCGCGAAGGCGATGAGCAGGTCGAGGTCCGCCTCACCGAAGCGGGTGAGCGAGAAGTTGTCCACGTAGAGCGCCCCGAGGGCACGCCCCGCGCTGTCGAGCAGCGGGACGCACATCGCGGACCGGACCTTCTGCAGGATCACCGATTGCCCGGTGAACCGCGCATCCTGCGCGGCGTCGTCGGAGAGGATCGCGACCTGTTGCTCGAGGGCCGTTCGCAGGATCGACTGCGGCACCTCCCCCGAGGCCTCCTGTCCGCGGCGGTCGCGCGAGAGCTTCGGGATGGGGGTGCCGTCCGGATCGGTCAGGAGGATCGCGCAGCGATCGGCCTCGAGCACCTGGAAGGCGTATTCGACGATCTTCGCGAGCAACGCGTCAAGGTCCGTGGCCCGTCCGAGCCCCTTCGAGACCTCGAGGAGGAGGGCGAGCCGTTGGCGGTCCTTCGCGGCGGGATCGGCGGCCTTGGGGGTCGCCTTGGCGGCGGCCATCGCCTCCAGGTCGGAGCGTCGCGGGACCTGGCGGACGATCGTCGCGCCCGGTGGGGGCGCGGCCTCGACGGGGGCCGCGGCCGTCGTCGGCGTGGCGCCGAGCAGCGCCTCGAGCGTGAAGCGCACCTGGCCGAAGCGGACCGTCTCACCCGCCCGGACGATCCCCCCCGCCGGGGCCACTGGGACATCGTTGACGAAGGTCCCGTTGCTCGACCCCAGATCGCGCACCGCGACGCCGTCGGCGGTGACCCGGAGCTCCGCATGTTGCCGCGATACGGTGGGATCGACCACCGGACAGTCGTTCGTCGTCGCCCGGCCGACCACGAACGGGTCCGCACCGAGGAGGTCGAAGGTCGTGGGGTGCCCGATCCCGGTCAGACGGAACGCCATCCGGGAAATATGCGCCACCCCTTGCGTTGGGGCGATGGTTGTGAGGGCGCGACCGGCCCGTGAGATTCCGCCCATGCGCTTTCGTTGGCTCGCCGTCCTCTGTGTGCTCGCGCCCACCCTCGGGGCGCAGGAGCGATGGAACGACGAGCGCTCCCTCGCGCTCATCCGCGAGGCCATCGCCCGTCGCAGCGTCCAGCTCGCCGATACCGCCCTCCGGGACTATCGCGCGCGCGCCCACGGGTACGTGACCTTCCTCGCGCAGTTCGGCGAGGGATTCCCGCTGCCACCGGCGGTGGTGAAGTCGGACGAGTTGATGGTCGAGGTCCTCTGGCAGGCCCCGGATCGCAGCGCGCAACGGATCATCGGTCGGCGGGACACCCTCCTCCTCCCGACCGACATGAACTACCACCGCGACCATCTCGGCGTGGTGCAGAACAACTTCCCCTCGATCATCCGCCTCGGGGACGGCGACGAGGTGCGGGATGTCGTCCATCCCCTCTCGATGGCGGGGTTGGCCCGCTACGACTACCGGCTCGCTGATTCGCTCGCGATCCGATCCGGGACGCAGGCGATCGACGTCCTCATGATCCAGGTGCGTCCCAAGGACGATCGGCAGTCGGCTGCCGTCGGGGCCATCCACCTCGATCGCGCGAACGCCTCCGTGGTGCGCATGACCTTCTCGTTCACCCGGGCCGCGCTCAAGGACCCACAGCTCGAGGATGTCTCCGTCATCCTCGAGAACGGGCTGGTCGATGGCCGCTTCTGGTTGCCACGGCGCCAGGAGATCGAGATCCGACGCACCGCGACGTGGATGGATTTCCCCGCGCGGGGGATCATCCGCGGGCGGTGGGAGATCACCGACGTGGAGCCGAATATCACCCCGGCCCCGGAGCGATTCGCCGGACCGGAGATCACCGAGGTCCCGCGGAGCCTCCAACGGGCCTACCCCTTCGAGGGGGAGATCCTGCGCACGCTCCCCGAGGCGATCCGGACCCTCGACGACGCCGAGGTGCGGGAGGTGCAGGAGGCGGCACGGGAGCTCGTGCGGGCCGGCGCGCTCGCCCGCGTGGGGCTCGCGCGGCCCTTCGCGCGGCGGGTGTCCGACGTCCTGCGGGTGAATCGGGTGGAGGGGCTCGCCGTCGGTGGCGGGGTCTCGCGCACCATGGGGAACGGGGTCACGGCGTCGCTCCTCGGGCGGTACGGCACCGCCGATCATCGCTGGAAGGGGAGCGGCGCCCTCGCGTGGCAGTCGGCCCGAGCGGCACGACTCACCATCGAGTGGTCCGACGACTTCGACGAGGCCGGTGGACTCCCCGAGGTGAGCGGGCTCCGGAACTCGCTCGCCGCCCAGGAGTTCGGGAGTGATTGGACCGATCCCTACGGGGTCGAGCGCGGTCGCGTGCAGTACACCTCCGCGCCGCGGGAGCGGGATCGGTGGTCCCTGGAGGTCGCGCGGGAACGCCATCGGCCACTGGGGGTCGCGGCGCGTCCCTCCACCGGGCGATACGAGCCCACGCTCGCCGCCGATCGTCGCACGCTCAGCGTCGCGTCCCTCGGATGGCGGCGCGCACCGGCCGCCGATCCCGATGTCGCGCAACTGCTCGGGCACGCCCAGCTCTCCCTCGCCCGCAGCGACGCGGGGCCCGCCGCGGCCACCGGGTTGCTCCGCGTCACCGCCGAGCTCGAGGCGCGTCGCCCCCTCATGTCGGGACGGCTCGTCACGCGGACGATCCTCCATGGCGTCTCC
>CAIVJV010000298.1 GCA_903906325.1 uncultured Gemmatimonadota bacterium | reverse complement strand
CCACCCTCCCGATGCCGGTGATCGAGCCGCCGGCCCCCCGCCCCACCTTGGCCCGCGAGTACCGCGCCTCGGGACTCGCCGCGCAGGGCCTCACCGCGGTCCATCTCTTCGACTGGCGCTGGGACGACATCGCCCTGGAGTGCGAGACGGTGCTCGGCCCCGCGGGGTTCGCCGCCGTTCAGGTCTCTCCGCCCAACGAGCATAGCCGCACCCCCAATCAGGATTGGAGCCAGCGCTACCAGCCGGTGAGCTACGAGCTGACACGGAGCCGCTCGGGGACCGCCGCGCAGTTCAAGGACATGGTCGACCGGTGCGCCGCCGCCGGAGTGGGGATCTATGTCGACGCGGTGATCAACCACATGACGAACTTCCCCAGCCCCGGGCAGGGGAGCGCGGGCACCGCCTACACCAAGTACGAGTATCCGGGGCTCTACACGCGCGAGGACTTCCACACCCCCTGCGCCCTGAACGACTACAGCAGTGCGGCCCAGGTGCAGGACTGTGAGCTCTACTCGCTCCCCGATCTGCGCACGGCCTCACCGAAGGTGCGACGCACCCTGTCGAACTATCTCATCGCGTTGGCCCGTCTCGGGGTCGCTGGCTTCCGGGTCGACGCCGCGAAGCACATCCAACAGGTGGACCTCGATGCGATCTTCGACACGCTCAACGCGACGATGACCGCCGAGGGACGTCCGATCCCGTACGTGTTCCTCGAGATCAGCGCCGGGTCCGGAGAGGCCTTGCAAGAGGCCGACTTCTATGGCGTCGGCTACTCCACCGGTGGGGCCGCGGACATCACCGAATTCACCTTCCGTGGGGTCGGCGACAAGTTCAAGCCGCTCCCCGGGCAGTCGATCGCCCAACTCAATCCGAACGGGCCCGCCGGCGCGCAGTTCTCGGCGTCAGCGTGGGGGATGATGCCCTCCGATAAGGCCGTGGTCTTCCTCCAGAACCACGACACGCAGCGGGAATGCGGACTCGGCTATCAGGACGGCGTCGCCTTCCGCCTCGCGAACGTCTGGATGCTCGCGCAGCCCTACGGCTATCCCTCGGTGCTCTCCGGCTTCGCCTTCAGCTGCCCGAGTCAACGCACCTTGGGCCCCCCGATGGACGCCGAGGGGTGGACGACTCGGGTGAAGTGTGCGTCGCGCTTCGAGACCGCCGTCACCGGCGATTGGGTCTGTGAGCATCGCGATCCGCACATCCGCCAGATGGTCGGGTTCCGTCGCCGCGTCGCCGGCACCGACGTCGTGAACTGGTGGGACAACGGCGCCCAGGCGATCGCCTTCTCCCGCGGCGACAAGGGCTTCGTCGCGATCAACCGTGAGGCCACGGCGATCTCGGCGAGCGTCCCGACGCCACTCGCGCCAGGGACCTACTGCGACCTGATCACCGGGGGGAAGGCGGCGACGGGATGTGCGGGGACGACCGTCGTGGTCGGGGCCGATGGGAAGGTCGCGCTCTCACTGGCCGCGACCACGGCCATCGCGATCGATACCAGCACGCGGCGCTGACCGGCGCCGCCGCGCCCGGCCCCGCCCAGATGTTGGCGCCGAGGTGATGGTGATAGCCCCCCGCCCCGAAGAAGAGCGCGCCGGGATAGCTCCAGACCATGCGGTCGAACCCGAGCGCGTCAGTATAGAACGCCGCCCCGCGCGCGAGATCCCCGACGTATCGAATCCGAAAGGATCACCGCCAGCTCAATCGAGCCGCGCACCACGCAGGCGCAGCGCGTTCGTCACCACGCTCACCGAACTGAACGCCATCGCGGCGCTCGCGACGACCGGGCTGAGCAGGATCCCGAAGGTGGGATAGAGCACCCCCGCTGCGACGGGGATCCCGACCACGTTGTACGCAAAGGCCCAGAAGAGGTTCTGTCGCATGGTCCGCATCGTGCGGCTCGCGAGACGGAGCGCCTGCGCCGCCGCACGCAGGTCCCCCCGCATCAACACCACATCCGCGGCATTCGTCGCGACATCGGCGCCGCTCCCCATCGCCATCCCCACATCGGCCTGCGCGAGTGCGGGGGCATCGTTGATCCCATCCCCGACCATCGCGACGACGCGCCCCTCCCGCTGGAGCCGCTGCACCTCGGCCACCTTCCCCTCGGGCAACACGCCGGCGACCACCCGCGAGATCCCCGCCTCTCGCGCCACGGCCTCCCCCACGCGCGCCTCATCACCCGTGAGGAGCACCACCGCGAGCCCGCGCGCGCGCATCGCCGCGATCGCCTCACGCGAGGTGGCACGAATCGGGTCGGCGACGGCGATCACCCCGGCGGCACGTCCATCGATCGCGACGAAGAGCACGGTGCGCCCCGCACTGGCGAGCCGGTCGGCCTCGCGCCGCACGCCCTGCATATCCACCTGGTGCTCGGTGAGCAGCGCCGCATTGCCGACGAGTACCGCACGCCCATCGATCATCCCACGCGCGCCACGCCCCGTCAGCGAGGCGAATCCCTCGACCTCACCGAGCGCGAGCCTGCGCGCGGATGCCTCCCGCACGATCGCATCGGCCACGGGATGCTCCGAGCGCCGCTCCACCGCCGCCACGAGCGCGAGCACCGTCGCCTCATCCGGCGCCCCGTCCGCGCGCAGCAGGTCGGTCACGACCGGCCGCCCCTCGGTCACGGTCCCCGTCTTATCCAGGACCACCGTGTCGACCTCGGCCGCGCGCTGCAGCGCCTCGCCCCCCTTGATGAGCACGCCGAGCGAGGCCCCACGCCCCGTCGCGACCATGACCGCGGTGGGGACCGCGAGCCCCATCGCGCAGGGACAGGCGATGATGAGCACCGAGACCGCCACCGCGAGCGCCCGCACCGGGTCACCCCCGACCACCACCCAGGTCGCGAAGGTGAGCAGCGCGACCGCCACGACCACGGGGACGAAGATCGCCGAGAGGCGGTCCGCGAGCTGCTGGATCGGGGCACGGGAGCCCTGGGCATCGCGCATCAGCTGCACGATCCGCGCGAGCGCGGAGTCGGCGCCGAGCGTGGTCGCAGTGAGGCGGAAGGCCCCGGTCCCGTTCATCGTCCCGCCGTAGACGCGGTCCCCCTTCTGCTTCGCCACCGGGATCGACTCCCCGGTGAGCATGCTCTCATCGACCGCGCTCTCGCCGCGGAGCACCACACCATCCACCGGCAGGCGCTCCCCCGGCTTCACGGCGATCACATCCCCCGGGACGACCTCGTCGATCGGGACCTCATGCTCCACGAGGTTGCGCACCACACGCGCCGTCTTGGGCTGCAGCTGCACCAGCGCGCGCAGGGCGACCGCCGTGTTCCGCTTCGCGCGCGCCTCGAAGGCGTTTCCCGTCAGGATGAAAGCGATGATCAGGACGACCGCCTCGAAGTACACTTCGGCGGGGATCCCACGCGTGGTGAAGAACGCCGGCGCGAGCGTCACCGCGAGGGAGTAGAGGAAGGCCGCCCCCGTCCCGAGCGCGACCAGGGTGTTCATATCCGCGGTGCGATGCGTGAGCCCCTGCCACGCCCGCACGTAGAAGTGCCGGCCCGCCGTCAGCATCACACCGAGTGTGACGAGCAGTTGTAGCGGGTTCGCCCATGTGGCGTGGTGGGCGACGGGCATCGCCATCATCATCGCCGCGCCGATCACCCCGGAGCCGATCGCCCTTCGCCGGAACGACGCGAACTCCTCCGCGGTCTCCGCATCGCGCCGTTCCTGCTCGGCGATCGCCGAGGTGGCGGGATGGGGGAGCGTCGCGCCATAACCGGCGCCTTGGATCACCCCGACCAATCCGCTGGGCGTGATCCGCGCGGGATCATAGGTGACCGTCGCGATCGCGGT
>CAIVJV010000297.1 GCA_903906325.1 uncultured Gemmatimonadota bacterium | reverse complement strand
TTTCCTCCTGGAGTGCATGATATGAGTCATCCCGCATCACCGGCGGCCGGGGAGTCGAAGTCCCACGTCGCCCCCTGGGCGTTCTATGGCGTGCTCTTCGGCATCCTTGGCGCCCTCTCGATCCTCGCGTGGGGCCCGATCGGGGTCTCGGGGACCTACCCGCGGGTCATCGGCGAGATCCTCGGCGCGGTGGCGCCGGGCTACGCCGAGTCGAACGAGTACATCAAGAAGGTCGGGCACCTCTTCTCCAAGGGGGAGACCTTCGTCGTGCTCGGGCTCCTCGTCGGCGGCTTCCTCGGCGCGCGCCTCAATCGCGAGAAGGCGCCGGCCTGTGAGATGATCCACCCCTCGGAGAAGACACCGGCGCGGCGGTATCGCGACGCCTTCATCGGCGGCTTCCTGATCGTCTTCGGGGCGCGCATCGCGGGGGGCTGCACGAGCGGCCACATCATCTCGGGCATCACGCAACTCTCGGTGAGCGGGTTCATCTTCGCCGCGGGCGTCTTCGCCACCGGGATCTTCACCGCCAAGACACTCAAGGGTCGCCACCTGGCGACGGGGGCCTGAGCCATGACGCCACTCTATGCCACGCTCGTCGGGATCGCGATGGGGTTCTTCATCCAGCGCGTCCGCGCCTCGAGCCCGGGGATGATCGTCCGCAACCTGCGGCTCGAGAACCTCTCGGTGATCAAGTTCATGGCCCTCACCATGGCGGTGGGGATGATCCTCGTCTACGGGCTCTCGCTCGTGGTCCCCTCGCTTCTCCACTGGGACATCAAGCCGACCTATGTGCTCGGCGTGCTGCTCGGTGGCCTGGTCTTCGGCGTGGGATTCGGTGTCGGCGGGTATTGCCCGGGGACCTCGGTGGTCGGGATCGGTGAAGGCCGCAAGGACGCGATGGTCGCGGTGGCCGGCGGTCTCGTCGGCGCACTCGTCTTCACGGTGGTGTACTCGGTGGTGATCGCGCCGATCGTGCAGGTGATGGACTTCGGGAAGATCACCCTCGCCGACGTGACGCATCAGTCGCCGATCGTGGTGGCGCTCGTGGTCGGGGCGTTGTTCCTCGTGGTGATCAAGCTCCTCCCCACCGAGGTCAAGCAGACCACGTGACCCTCGCCGCCAAGCGCACCCCGACGCCGGAGCTCTTGGCGTCGGTCGCGAACCGGTTCCGCGCCCTCGCGGAGCCGGCGCGGTTGACGATCCTCCATGCGCTCGAGGGAGGACCGCTGCATGGGGGCGCCTTGGTGGAGCGGACCGGGCTCTCCCAGGCGAATCTCTCCAAGCACCTCCAGGTGCTCTTCGCCGAGGGGTTCGTGGTGCGCGCGCGGGAGGGGATGTATGTGCGCTATGCGCTCGCCGATGCGCAGGTGCTCCAGCTCTGCGCGATCATGTGCGACCGGCTCTTCGACTCAGCCGAGGCGGACGAGGACTGAGCAGCAGGTGACCGCCCCCTCCGCCTTCGCGAGTTCGCTCGCGTCGACGGTCTGGGGGTGGAACCCCGCGGCCTGGAGCCGCGCGAGGGTCTTGGGAAAACCCATCGCATAAAGGAGCGCGTCGCCGACGCGGAGGATGTTCGCGCCCATCGGTTCACCGGGATCCACCGCGATCACCTGATAGGCCGCGAAGTGCGCGGGATCGACCCAGGCGGGATTGAGGAGGACGGTGGCCTCGTCGAGCGCGGTGACCGCGCTCTTGAGGTGGAGGCACCCCGTCACGGGGACCGCGGTCACCGTATAGCCGTGGGGGGCGAGGGCGGCGCGGAGCTGCTGGATCCCCTCCTCGTTGGTGCGCGCGGTGCGCCCGACGTAGAGCCGCGAGCCCATGGTGAGGACATCGCCGCCATCGAGCGTCGCGGGGGCGGTGAGACGCACCAGCGGGCGGAGCGAGGCCAACGCGGCCGCGACCCCATCGACCTCTCCCCGCCGGCTCGCGGCCCCCGGGCGGGTGAGCACCGCGAGTGCATCGACCACCACCGCGGTGTCCTCGATGAAGACCGCGTCGGGGTGCTCGGGGGCGGGGGCGACGCGGCGGACCTCGCAGCCGAGGGCGCGGAGGGCGGCCTCGTAGGCCGCATGCTGGGCCGCGGCACGGGCGAGGTCGATCGGCTCCCGGGTGAGATGCGTGAGCTCGCACTCCACCATACGGGGGGAGAGGGCGCGGGTGAGCGCCACGAGGCCGGTGGGCATGGTCGGGAGATTAGCGACATATTGCCCCTATGCCCACTCGCCGCCGATTCGGCCTCTGGTCGACCACCGCCCTGGTGGTCGGCAACATCGTCGGCGCGGGGATCTTCATGCTCCCGCGTGACCTCGCCCCGCTGGGGTGGACCGCGGTGCTCGGGTGGCTCCTCACCGTGGCGGGGGCGCTCTGCCTGGCCTGGATGTTCGCGCAGCTCTTCGCGCAGCTCCCCGACGCGGGTGGGGTGCATGGCTTCATGCGACTCGGCGTCGGCGAGCAGGGGGCCTTCCTGGGCTCGTGGGGGTACCTGATCTCGGTCTTCGCCGCGAATGCGACGCTCGCGGTGTCTGCGGTGGAGTATCTCACGCGCTTCATCCCGGGGGGCGCCTCGCACGACCTGCGCCTCGCGCTCGCCCTCGGCGCGCTGGGGACGGTGCTGATCGCGAACCTCGTGGGGCGTGGGCGGGATGTGCAGGTGGTCTCGACCATCGGCAAGTTGATCCCGCTCGTCGTGGTGATCGGGGTCGCGGTCTGGCTGCTCGCGCGGGATGGCGGCGCGGCGATCGCGGCGACGGCCCCGGCCCCGATCGGGCTCGCGGGACTCCTGCCGGCGGTGAGTCTCACCCTCTATGCGATGCTCGGGATCGAGAGCGCGGCGGTCCCCGCCGACGCGGTGGAGGATGCGCAGCGGGTGGTCCCGCGCGCGACGATGGTCGGGACGGCGTTGGCCGGCGTGGTGGGGATCCTCGCGACCTGCGGGGTGATCCTCCTGCTCCCCGGCGCGGCGAGCTCCGACGCCCCCCTCGCCGACTTCGCGGCGCGCGCGCTGGGTGGACGCGCGGGGGATCTGGTGGCGCTCGGCGCGATCGTGAGCTGCGTGGGGTGCCTCAACGGGTATGTGTTCGTGGGTGGGGAGCTGATGGCGAGCATGACGGCGCAAGGGATGCTCCCTGACCTCTTCGGCCGGCGGAATGCGCGCGGCGCGCCGACGGTGCCGCTCCTCGTGGGCGCCGCGCTCACGACGCTGCTCATCGTCGCGGCCTACACCGCGACCTCGGCCTTCGCCTTCGCGGCGTTGATCTCGTCGTCCACCAACATCGCGCTCTATCTGCTCTGCCTCGCCTCGGCGGTGGTGTTGTTGCGGAACGGGCGGTTGCGCGCGGTGCGCGGATTGCGGCCCGCGATGCTCGGGGGCGCGGTCTTCGCGCTGCTGGCGCTCTACGGCGCAGGGAACACGGCGCTCGGATGGGGCGTGGTGTTGATCGCGGCGGGGTGGCCCCTCTATTGGATCGCGCGCCGCGCGACGGCCCGCGCCCGCGTGGCATGAGTGAGACACCGGTTCGTGTCCTGATCGTCGGGAGCGGATTCGCCGGGATCAACGCGGCGATCATGCTCCGGGCGCGCGGGATCGGGGACTTCGTGATGCTCGAGCGTGGCGCCTCCCTCGGCGGGACCTGGCGCGACAATCGCTACCCGGGATGCGCCTGCGACGTGGAGTCGGTGCTCTACTCCTATTCCTTCGCGCCGAACCCCGACTGGAGCCGCACCTTCGCAGGGTCGGCGGAGATCGAGCGGTATCTCCAACGCGTCGCCACCGAGTACGAGGTGGGGCCGCATCTCCGGTATGGTGAGACGGTCACCGACGCGCGCTGGGACGAGGAGGCGCAGCGGTGGATCGTGCGCGCGACGAGCGGAACGTGGGCGGCGGAGCATCTGATGGTCGCGACGGGGGCGTTGAGCGATCCGGTGCGGCCAGAGATCGCAGGGCTCGACACCTTCGCGGGGCCCTGCTTTCATACGGCCGAGTGGGATGAGGGGGTCGCGCTCGAAGGGAAGCGCGTGGCGATCATCGGTACCGGGGCCTCGGCGATCCAGGTGATCCCCGCGATCCAGCCGCGGGTGAAGGCGCTCCTGGTGGTGCAGCGGACGCCGGCGTGGGTGATCCCACGGCACGATCGGGCGATCCCCGCCTGGCGGCGGGCGCTCTATGCGAAGGTCCCGCTCACGCAGCGCCTCGCGCGCGGCCTGCAGTATCTGCGGCACGAGATCCTCTTCGTCCCCTTCCGGCATCGGTGGGCGCGGCGGCTCGCGCAGGGGATCCTCGGGCGGCATCTCGCGCGGCAGGTGCGTGACCCGCAGCTCCGCGCGCGGCTCACCCCGCGGTATGACATCGGGTGCAAGCGGCTCCTCCTCTCGGATGAGTACTACCCGGCGATGTCGCAGCCCAATGTGACGCTCGTCGATCAGGCCGTCACGCAGGTGACGCCGACGGGGGTCGTGACCGCGGACGGCACCGCGCACGAGGTGGATGTGTTGATCCTCGCGACGGGGTTCCGGCCGACCGATCCCCCGCTCGCGCCGCATATCCGCGGGC
>CAIVJV010000296.1 GCA_903906325.1 uncultured Gemmatimonadota bacterium | reverse complement strand
CCGGGTGCGCCGCATCGCCATCGGGATGAAGAAGCGCGCGACCTCGAGATCCGCCTGGGCCGCCTGCTCCCCGGCACGGCCGAGGAGCGCGGTCACACGCGAGAGGACCGCGGTCGCGAGGTAGATGTCGATCGCGGCGTTCGCCATCCGCTCGTGGAGGAACTGCCGCTCGATGATGGTCTTGCCATGCTCGATGAGCGCCTTCTCCACGGCCAACGCGAGGGCATGGATGTTGTCTGCGACGAGCTCCGCCTCGTCCTTGAGGCTCGGGTGCACCTGACTGAAGCTCGGCTTCACGAGGGTCCGCTTCACCTTGCCGGTGAGATAGCTGGAGATCGCGCCCAGGGAGTGCAGCGGATCCTTGAACGCCTTCCCGACCGCCTTGAGCTCCTCGCCGGGCTGCTGCAGCCCCATGAGCGCGATGAGGGCACGGAGGACCTCATTGGTCCCTTCGAAGATCATGTTGATGCGCGAGTCACGCAGGGCCTGCTCGTACGGGTACTCCTTGGAGTAGCCGATCCCGCCGGCGATCTGCATCGCCTCGCTGGCGGTGCGGAAGGCGAGCTCCGACGCGTAGATCTTGCATGCCGCGGTCTCGAGGGAGAAGTCGACGCCGCCGCGGTCGACCATCCCCGCGCAGAGCATCCAGGCCGAGTCCATGGCGTAACAATCGGCGGCGGCGACGGCGAACTTCCGTTGGATCATCTCGAACGACCCGATCGCCCGCCCGAACTGCTCGCGCTCCTTGGCATGCGCGAGCGCGAGCTTCATCATCTCGCGCGTCCCGCGGGTGGAGCCCGCCGAGAGGCCGAGGCGCCCGGAGTTGAGGATCTCGAGGGCGATCTTGAACCCGCCGCCGACCTCGCCGAGCAGGTTCTCGGCGGGGACTTGCACGTTCTCGAAGGTGATCGTGCGCGTGTCGCTCCCCTTGATCCCCATCTTCGCCTCGATCTTGCCGAGGGAGATGCCGGGTGCATGCGCGTCGACGATGAAGGCGGTGACGCGCTGCTTCACCACGCCATCGATGGTGACCGGGACCTTGGCGAAGACGGTGAGGACGCCGGCATAGCCCGCGTTGGAGATCCAGATCTTCGCGCCGTTGAGGACGTAGTGCGAGCCATCGGCCGAGGGCACCGCGGTGGTGCGCATCGCTTGGGCGTCGGAACCGGAGCCGGCCTCGGTGAGGCAAAAGGCGCCGATGCACTCGCCGCTCGCGCATGTGGGGAGCCACTGCTGCTTCTGCGCCTCGGTCCCGAAGAGGATGATCCCCTTGATCCCGATGCTCTGATGCGCCCCGAAGTAGACGGCGAGCGCGGCATCATGCGCGCCGATCTCCCCGAAGACGCGATTGAAGACCATCGCGGAGGCGCCGAACCCGCCGTACTGCTCCGGGATGTTGAGTCCCATGAGCCCGAGCTCGGCCATCCCCTGACGCACCGCATCGGGGAAGCGGCCGTCGTGGTCGATCTGCGCGCTGTCGAGGGTGTCGGCGGCCCAGGTCCGGAAGGCGTCGAGGATCGCGGCGAGCGACTCCTTCTCCTCACGCGAGGGCTCGGGGAAGGGGAAGACCAGGTCCTCGCGGATCTCCCCGAGGAAGACCCCGCGGGTGAACGAGGGATGATGCTCGGGATCGGCGAGGTGGGGCGCGGTGGCGGTGTGGGCGGGGGCGGCGGCGGTCATAGCGGGCTCGACGGGAGAGGGCATACGAAAGGTACCCACGGCGAAGGGTTGCGTGCCGGGGCCGGGCGGTCGAGGTTGCGGGTATGGTCCTCTCTCTCCTGACACAGCTCGATACGGTCCAGCAGCGTGGCGAGGCCTCGATGATCTGGATCCGTGACCATCTCCCGGCGGCGTTCCAGGGGATGGGGCCACTGGGGATCGCCTGGTGGCAGTGGGTCGCGCTCCTCCTGCTCGTCCCCGCGGCGCTGGCCCTGGGGGGACTCCTCCTCTGGCCGATCCAATGGATCCTGCGG
>CAIVJV010000295.1 GCA_903906325.1 uncultured Gemmatimonadota bacterium | reverse complement strand
GAGAGAATCTTCCCCGACATCGGGGTCACGGCGTTATGTGCCCGCGCCAACCGGGTGATCGAATCCAGGAGGATCACCACATCCCGCCCCGACTCCACCAGACGCTTGGCCTACTCGATCACCATCTCCGCCACTTGCACATGGCGTGTCGGCCGCTCATCGAACGTCGACGCCACCACCTCGGCGGTCGGACAATTCGCGATGAAGTCGGTCACCTCCTCGGGACGCTCGTCGATCAACAGCACGAAGAGCACCACCTCGGGATGGTTCTCCGCGATCGCGTTCGCCATCCGGTGGAGGAGCATCGTCTTTCCCGCGCGCGGTGGGGCGACGATCAACCCGCGATTCCCTTTGCCGAGCGGGGCGATGAGATCGGCGAGCCGCATCGACATCCCCCCCGCCCGCGACTCGAGCCGGATCCGCTGGTCGGGATACTTGGGGCGGAGCGTATCGAAGGTCGCGCGCCCGACCATCTGCTCGGGGGGGAGGCCGTTGACCGCATCGATCTGCGCGAGCGCGAGGAACTTCTGCCACCCGCGCGGGGGGCGGACCGTGCCGTGGATCTCGTCCCCGGTCCGGAGCCCGAAACGGGTGATCATCGCCGCCGGCACGTAGAGGTCGGCGGGGTGGGGGAGGTACGAGCTGGCCCGGCTCCGCAGGAAGCCATGGCCCTGCTTCTCTACCTCGAGGGTCCCCTCCGCCACGAGCGACTCCCCGCGCGCGAGGAGCCCCCGCTGCACGCGGCTCACCACCTCCGGGTGCGTGGCATTCGCCGGGAGGAAGACGCCGTGGGTCGCGGCGAGGCGCTCGAGTTCGGGGAGTGGGAGGCGTCGGAGGGCGACGGTATCCACGAGGACGCGGGGGCGAGGAGGGGTGGGGACGCCCGACGAACCGGTCGCGGGCATGGGGAGGGACGGCCTGGGTGCCGAGCGGCACGGCGGGGGGCGGACCCAACGAGACGATGCGCGAGGCGGGATTCGAACCCACGACCTTCGGCTCCGGAGGCCGACGCTCTATCCAGCTGAGCTACTCGCGCGAACCCCTAAACCTAGCCGATCGGACAGGGGATGTCGAACCCCCCGACCCCCGGTCGGCACGGCCACGCCCGTCGGGGGCTCCTTCTGAAGGAGGTCAGGACCGGTCGAGGCGATCCCGGCGGAAGAGGGCGGGGAATGGCGTCGCCCCGCCGTCCACCACCCAGGCCGCGACCCGCGCCCCGATCGCACTCGCGAACTTGAACCCGTGGCCCGAGCAGGGCGAGACGATCCAACACCGATCGCTCTCGGGGTGCCGGTCGATCAGGAAGTGTCCGTCCCTCGTGTTCGTGTAGGTGCAGACGGCGGTCCGCAGGAGCGCCCCATTGGCGGCGGGGAGCCATTCGGCGAGGCGAGCGCGCATCGCCGCGAGCTCCTCGGCGTGGACCGTGCGATCCACCGTCGTCGGTGTACAACGGGGCCCGTGGTGGTGCATCGCCACCTTCACGCCCCCTCCCACGTCGGGGAACCCATACCAGAGCTGATCCGGGGCGAGCGCGCCGAGGAAGACGGGGAAGTGCGTCGAGGCGAATCCCGTGGGCGGGACCGCATCGGTCGGTGCGAACCAGTAGAGCACGTTCCGCTGCACCGTGAGGTGCGGCCTGAGTGATGGGATCAGCTCCCCGAGCCACATCCCGGCGCTCATGATCACCTGCCCCGCCTCATAGCTCGCTCGGTCCGTGGTCACCCTGACGCCCTGCGCCGTCGGGGTCCAGGCCTGGACCGTCTCTCGCGGGTGCACGGTGGCTCCGTGGCGCCTCGCCACCTCCAGCGCCGCGGTGATGCATCGCTCGGGGTCGAGCCATCCGGCGCGGGTCTCGAGGACGCCGACGTAGTGCTCGGGCACGCGATGCGCGGGAAAGCGTCGCTGGATTTCGTCGGCGTCGAGCGATTCATGTGCGACGGCATGCTGCCGCGCACTCGCGAGGGCACCCTGGACCAGCGGGCTTTCCGGAGGACCGTAGCAGAGTCCCCCGGTCCGATGGAGGAGGCGGTGCCCGCTCTCGTCCTCGAGTCGCTCCCATGCCGCATAGGCCTCGCGCACGAGTGGCACGTAGGCGGGGTCCTCGTAATAGGCCTCGCGGATGATGCGTGAGGCCCCGTGGCTCGACCCTTCGGTATGCGGGGGATCGAAGCGGTCGATCCCCACGGCGCGGACCCCGCGGCGCGCGAGGGCGGCCAGCGTGCAGCTCCCCATCGCCCCCAGTCCCACGACGAGGACATCGGTCGTCATCGGCATCTCAGGAGGCGGCGGACCGGAAGGATCGCACGGGATGACCGGGTGTGGGGGGCGTGTCACCGTGACGCGCGTGGTGCCCTACCCGTCAAAGGTATGATGCCTCGCGTGCACTGCGCCTCCTGCGGCGCCCCCTCGGTGCTCGGCGCCTCGCGTTGTCCCAAGTGCCTGGCGCCGTTCGGCGCGGCGGGCCCGATGAGTGGGATGATCCTCGCTGAGGAGGAACCGACGCGTGCGCCGCCGACCACCGGTCGGCGACGTGCGGCCGCGCTCGGCGGGGTGACGCTGGTGGCGCTCGGACTCTGGGCGGCGCTTCGGGGGCGGGAGACCGCCGCGCCCGAACCGCCGGAGGTCGTCGAGACCCCGGTGTCGACCGTGGTGTCGACCGTCACCGAAGCGGAGGGTCCGGTCGCCCCACCCGAGGAAACCACGCCTCCGGCGCCAGCACCGGCGGCTGCACCGACGCCTGAGCCCGTCCCCCGCATCGCCCCTCGTCCGGCACCGGCGCCAGCCCCCGTGCTGGCGTCCACCCCAGCGCCCGCCGCCGCGCCTGCCACCGCGCCTGCCACCGCGCCTGCGCCCGCGCCCACGCCGGCCCCG